>JAKEFK010000248.1 GCA_022616075.1 bacterium | reverse complement strand
CGTCAAACGAAGTTCCATATCCAACCACTTCCGCGTAGATTCGGGCCCCTCTTTCTACAGCTTCACTCCATTGTTCCAACACCAGCATGGCCGCGCCTTCTCCCAGCAAAAAACCATCGCGATCCCGATCGAATGGTCGCGACGCTTTCGAAGGTTCCTCATTACGCTGCGTCATTGCCTGAATCCGGCAAAATCCACCCACTCCCATCGGATTAATCATGGAATCGGTTCCTCCTGCCAGCATCCAGTTCCTTTTTCCTTCGCGAATCATACGAAAAGCGCAGCCAATTGCGTCTGTAGATGCGGAACAGGCGGAAATATGAGTCAGGGGAGGAGCTTTTAATAGATGTTCTTTACAAATGCGCGGGACGCAAACATCGGATGGAGTTTGAAGGAATTCCATCGGATCGGAAAGGACGGATGTTTTTCCATGCAGGTGATTCAGCATGTCAGGCATTGAAAAAAGTTCCAGGCCCAGGCCGATGCTTAAACCGCTTCGCTCATTTTTTCTGAGCGCGCTTCCGAATTTTTCAGCGTCTTTGATTGCGGAACGGGCGGCTAAAATTGCAAAGCCAACCTTCCGGTCTTTTGTGCGTAAAGGAAGTTTATCTTCATCCACTTGCGCGGCGATTCGCGTAGGCAATTTACAAGGATCAAACACCGTGATGCGTCCGGCTCCTGAAACACCTTCAAGCAATTTGTTTACGAAAGAGGGAAGTTCTGTGCCTAGCGGAGACACCACACCAATTCCTGTTATAGCGATGCGGTTTTTCATAAACTCCAAAAACTTTCCACTTTCATGCCATCGATCGATTGAAGATAGTGATAAAAATTTCCTGTCTGCGCCGGTTGATCCAGCATCACAGGAAGCGAAGCTGCGCCAAGATGCTTCTCTACGTCCTTATTTACCCAGCGTTCGATTTGTAAAGCCTCTCCTGGTTCATATTTCATTTGCAAGCCAAGCAATGCGCGATCTGCGCCGTTTCGTTCAAGGCAAATAAAACCTGCGGCATCCGGAGTTCTTTTCGTGATCCCTGATCTTTTGTAGTGATGTTGAACCAGAAAATTATTCTGGTCTGCCACTCCACCAACAAGCGCAAAGTCAATTTCCTTTTGTTCCAGCGCAAGGCACGCTTGTTCCAGCGCCAGATAGAATTGGGCTCCACCAGGATAAGTAATGAAATAGGGACCTTGAATGTTCAGATTGATAGAAACATGAAAAATCGGCATGTTGGGGAGGCACCGGAAGGTCAACAACGGATTTACTTCATCAAATCCTTTTGTGCTGAACAGATCCATGGAAAATGTGCCGTTGTCCGATGAATTGCGCGCAATCGTTTCAATTTCCTGGCGCTCAAATGGAATAAATCCCACACAAAGAAACAGACCGGTTTTCGTGCGCAGCTCCTCTTCCGATAACTGAGCGTTCCGCGCGGCCAGTCCGGAGGCGATGACTGCGAGCTCATCCTGTTTTCCCATGAATTTTTTCATCTTGCGGTGCTTGAGCCACGGCGCTACATCGATTTCCGAATCCGGGGCAAGAACAATCGATCCGGTTCCGCGAAGTCTCAGCGGATGGGAAAGTCGAGTTTCAAATGCTGCGTCCATTGTTTGTACAGGTTCCTTCGTTGTTCATGAACTTTTTCGGAGTCCACGCGCCAGAGTACGTAGGTGAGCACAGCGCTGACGGCCCTTTGCTCCTTTCTGCGAGCTTCTGCTCGCACGTGCGCGGCCCCTTCCAGTGTGGAAATCAGCTCGCACCGCAACTGCAGCTGATCTCCAGGCGTAACCGGGTCATAGAATTTTGCTTTTTCCACCTGCGCTAAAACAGCTCGTCGCAAATTTTCTTGCGACACATTGAAGGTGCACTCCACAAGGAAGCCGCCAAGCTGTGCAAGCGCTTCGATCACCAGAGTGCCGGGATAAATCGGGTGATCGGGAAAATGATCTTCAAGGAAGTCTTCGTTGTAGGTGATGTTTTTGATGCCTGTGGCCAGCTTGCCGGGCTGGATTTCGTCTACGCGATCAACAAAGAAAAATCTCATGCTACACTCCGCAGGCGGGACGCCCGCGCTACTTTGATTACCATTTTTTCCCGCCGGTTAGGGCTGTGACGGGAATAAGCTTGCCATGGGAAAAGCGCGGGTCTCGTTCGCGGTACAGAACATTATAGGAGCATGTGGGAGTGTTGGTTCCATCCGCAGCCGGAACACCGACGCAACACTGGCGAACGCGATCCATGTCAAAATTCTCTTCATCCATATGAGAGTGAATGTAAATTGTTTTCGCCGAACGCTCGGAAATCCTTTGTTGCGCTTCGTAGCTGATTCTGTCGCGCGGGAAGAGTCTTTGAATGAGATCCTTGAGCACGGGCAGAACCTGTTCCGAGGAATCTGAATCGGAGGACCACAAATCGTTGATCACATCCTGCAGCACCGATTCCATTTTCTCTCCCGGTTCCATGTAGAGATTGTCCGTGAGTAATTCACGGATTTGATCGCGCGACATGAAGCGTGTGAAAGGCAAATACCGGCCGCCTTCCATTTGCAACAGGTAACAGGTCTGATAGCAGAGCGGGTGAGCGCAAGGTGAAGGAACAAAATCATCCATGCGGATTTTGCCTTCGGTGCTGCGTTCCATTTCTTCCAACACTTCACACGTGGTCATCCTTGAAGCTCCATCGAACTGCACGCCTCCCTGTCCCGTGAAAGTCATCGTGTGGATTTCGAGGCTTCTGATCGAATCGCGATGCAAAGCCAGATCGACGAGCTTCCCGATCTCGTGATCGTTGTATCCGAGCGCAATCACAGGAATCAGGGTCGTATCCACGTTATATTTTTCCAATTGATCCAGCACTTTCATCTTCGCACTGTGAATGCGCGCTCCGATCATTTTCTTGTTGATTTCTTCGTCAAATGAATCGAAGGAAAGCACGATTCGCGCTCGCAGCTCCGCCAGCTCTTCCAATAAAACTTCGTTTTTCACAAAGGGCAAACCGTGGGTGCTGATCGTTACCCGGTGAATTCCAGCATCATGACAGAGCCGGATGATGCTCGTTAGCTTCGGATGCATCGTGGGCTCTCCTCCAGTGAGGTTGATAATTTTCATGTCGGGGTCATTCTCGCGAATCACATCGAGAATTCGGGCAAACTCATCCAGCGACATATGAAAGGCGCCTTCATTCTTATTAATGGTGTAGCAGATCGGGCAGTCGAGATTGCATGCGCTGGTGATCGGAATCACTGGCAGGTAGACTTTTTGTTGATGACTGGTGCACGCGCCGCAATCAAACGGACAGCCGGCCTGCACGTTCTTTCGCACTATCACAGGCGGTTTTAGAACCGCCGGATAAGACATAGTGTTGTGGTACCAGGCCGCTTGCGAAGCCAGCAAGACATCCCGGGATCCGTGTTCGGAACAACGTTTCTTCATCAAGATCTTTCCGTCTACTTCCCAGATTTCTGCAGGGATTCCTTGCTTGCAAACCGCGCAAAGGCTGGTGGTGTCATGCAGTTTTTGTCTGAATGGTTCCATATTCTTCCTGTTTTTGATTGGGAAACGCACGGTTTAATAAAAAGCTGAGCAACCATAAAGCTGCTGCAGCAAAGACAGCTGAAAAAATCCAGTAGCTTGAGTAGTTTTGAAAAATGCTCTTGAAACCCGGATAGATCTGAAAGGCGACATTCACATTCAGTTCGGGAGGTGTGAACAGCCTGCAGATCATCTGAACCAGAAAGCCGTACATCCACGCGTAGAGGAACATGTTCTGCGTTGCGCGAACTTTTGAAAGCGCGATGATTGCAACTGTCAGCCCGCCCAAATGGGACAGAAAAGTGCTGAGGGGATTGTCTCCTGTTCGGGACATATCCCACAGCCAGAGCGGAATTCCCGGAATCAGCCACAACACGGCGATTCGAATAAGCAAGGGCAATTGAAAGAATAAGCCTGCCGCCAGCACCAGATTTGATAGATTGCACAACCATAAGAGGTGTTGCGGTGTCCCGTGTGAAAGATGATAGCTGAGATGAGCGAGGAAGAAACAGACCGGGAGAACTCCCATCAATCTATATGCTTTATAAACCGCCATCGAGAATGATTACCTGTCCTGTGACGTATGTATTTTGAATGGCCATCCAGGTCGCTAACTCAGCAACCTCTTCCGCGCGGCCATACCTTCCCAGCGAACAATGCTTGAGATACGCATCCTTTACTTCGTGGCTGAGCTTTCGCGAAGCTCCTCCTTCCAGAATGCCGAGCGCGATGATATTCACTCTAATATTGTAGTTGCCTAGCTCTTTCGACATCGCTTCCATCATCCCTTTTGCGGCAGCGGTGCTTGAAGCAAAATGAATGGGGGAGGGAACCGGCTTGATTCCATCGATGGAGCGAACAAACAGAATATTGCCACCCCCATTTTTTCGCAGCCACAACGCCGCTTCCTGGCATGCGGCCAGAGTTCCACGCGTATTGACTGCCATCATCTCATCAAAAGCGGCCTGGTCAATCTGTTGCAGCTTATCGTAGTTGCCCGGAGCAGCGCACTTCCAGAAGCGGTCATCGCCGGATGTGCCGGCCGCCTGAATCAATGCATCCAGACCTTCCAGAGCCTCTGCGGCATGACGCACCGTTTTGCGAACCAGCTCGAAATTCTCCAGGTCGCATTGCAAATAGACCGGTGAGTCCAGACTCTCAGCAAGT
>JAKEFK010000247.1 GCA_022616075.1 bacterium | reverse complement strand
TCTCCTGACTTCCAAATCCCCGCGCGCCACTTGGCCCACTCCATAATGACGCATTATCCCGCGCGCGGGGATTTCAAGGGGCGGCAGCCCCTTGGCTATGATATTTCTTTTCTCTGCGTCTCCGCGTCTCTGCGTTAAAATCTACTTTCTTAGTTTTTCGAACTCGTCGCCGGCCACCCATCCGGTGGATTCCGGAAGCTCTGCAACTCTCCAGCCGATGGCGACACCCAGCGCAGCCAATTTTTTAGCGCCGGAAAAATCCCACTGCGGATTGTATTCATCTGAAGGTTGATGATAGTGCTTTTCTATATACTCTTTGTACTTCTGATCCCCGAAAGATTTTGGTTTGCCTACGTAATCATTTCCGGGATCAATCGAAAAAGAAGGAATCCCGACACGCGCAAGACTGAAGTGATCGGACCGGTAATAGTAACCTGCTTCCGGATGCGCTTCCGGCTCAATACGATATCCGAGTTCTTTTGCAACATCCTTGACAATCGGCCAAACGGAAGTTCGTTCGGCCCCGGTCAACGTCACATCGGATGTTTCCCCCCACAAAGCCAGGCCGTCATAATTAAGGTCAAGCATCGTTTTGTTTGCAAAAATTTTCGGGACTTTCCCGTAATACTCTGATCCGCGCAAACCGCGTTCTTCGGCTGTCACCGCCAAAAACACTACGGATCGCGCAGGACGCGTGGGGGACTCTGTAAACGCGCGGGCCATCTCCAGCAAGAGCGCTGTGCCCGATGCATTGTCTTCTGCACCATTGTAAATATTGTCTCCCTGGATCGGATTGCCAATGCCTAAATGATCATGGTGCGCCGTATACACGATTGCTTCCTCTTTTCGCTCAGGATCACTGCCTTCCAGCATAGCAATTACATTGTGCGCCTCCAGCGGGCGCACCTGGGCAATCAGTTTTCCTTCCATTGTTAAAGGAAGTTCCATCGCGCGAAAACCGCGCGTCTTTGCTTTCTCAAATAGAGTCCTCAGATCCGTTCCTGCTGCGATGGCAATTCTGCCCGCCGTCTCTTCTGTCACCCAGCCGGCCATGGGCAGGACATACTCACCGGGCGGATTCTCGAGATATGCTTGTTCTCCGGAATTAGAATTTCTGACAACGCCCCAACCATACGCTGCCATTTGCTCATTGTGAACCAGAAGAATACCCGTTGCTCCCTGACGTGCAGCTTCTTCAAACTTGTATGTCCACCGCCCGTAGTAGGTCATTGCCCTTCCTCCAAAAACTCTCGGATCTTCTGAAGGCGGATCATTCACCAAACAGAGCAACACTTTTCCCTTCACATTAATGCCTTGGAAATCATTCCACTGAAATTCCGGAGCCGTTACGCCATAGCCCACGAAAACAAGGGGAGCTTTGATCGTTTCTTCTTTTTTCAATGTGAGCGCATTGGCGACAAACTCATCCAAATAGCGAAGCCCGAACGGTTTTCCCTTTTGTGGAACGATGGTCAGCGAGGTTTCCGGTTGCGTTGTCAATCCAATGAGCGGGACTTTTTGCAAATATGTTCCGTTGTCGCCCAACGGTTTCAGTCCGGCCATTTCAAATTGTGAAACGATATACTCTTCTCCGATGCGGCCACCGCGAGCGCCTGTTCCGCGACCCTCGAGCAAATCGCTTGCAAGAAATTTTAAATCGGCCCGCATCCGCTCAATTTGAAAACGCTCCGCAACCTCTTTAGCTCCCGCCGGAACAGCCGACTGCGCGTATGCAAATGCGCAGATATCCAGAAGCAGTATGCATATTAGTTTATTCATGAGTCCTCCCGTATTTGTAGCAGCGAATTGATTCGCTAAAAAGATAAGACATAGTGACTAAAGTCGCTACAGGAAGTAGCGCGGGCGTCCCGCCTGCGAACATTACGCAGACGAGACGTCCGCGCTACACTTCTTAAGCCGGGCAGGCGCATCGCTGACAATGAGGACAAACATAGGATGGTGTTTCTGTCTCACACATACACCAAACGCTATCGCCCAGGTCAAATTGCTTCTGGCAGTGGACACAAGTCAGGGTAGGATTGGTGGACTTAAAAACTTTGCTCCCGCATACCTCACAATATGCGACGTCATCCGGATTTTGATGACCGCAGCTACATTCCATTTCCCCTCATCTCACCGCAGAGTGCGCTGAGTACGCAGAGTAAGAAAGATCCTGTTTTATCTCCGCGATCTCTGCGTTCTCCGCGGTAAAACTGATTTTAGCACAGTCGTCACTGTGATAAACTGTTTTCCTATGCCACTCTTCATCCGCTTGGCGCGACTCACCGAAAAGGCGAATCAGAACCTGCAAAATATGGATCAAATGCTTGATGAAGCAAACAAAATCATTGAAGCCAATGGCGCAACCATCCTGCAAGCGTATGTCATTCTTGGCGAGTATGATGTGGTGACGATTATGGATGCTCCCGATGAAAAAATCGCCGCCAAGATCGGGGCTCTCATCGCAACAAAGGGTAGTTTTCGCGCAGAAACGCTTCCGGCTATCCCGGTAGAAGACTTCATCAAGAGCATCAAAGGAACCGAGTAGCTAGAGACTGTCCGAAAATTCAGAGGGAGCGCGGACTTCCAGTCCGCAAAAGCTCGGGAGTTCGACGATTGCTTTGCGGACAAGGATGCCCGCGCTCCGCTAGAACCCGTCAAATCCAGACTTTTCGGACAGTCTCGCAACCTCTACAAACCGACGCCGTTTTATGATAAGTATTACGTCATGAAAAAAGAATACTTTTCCTGGCACAGTCCCATTTTAGGCCTGACCATGCCTCTGGTTTGCTATGGCTGGTACGGGCAACCCATTTTAATGTTCCCAACTGCGGCGGCGGACTGCGAAGAATACGAACGCTTCCACCTCATTGATTCGGTCGCGCACCATCTGGATGCAGGGAAAGTAAAGCTTTATTCTGTTGATAGCATCAATCGACATAGCTGGATGAACGACAAAGTACATCCGGCTGAAAGAGCTCGAAGACAGGCTTTATACGATGCCTACATCTATCAGGAAGTTGGACCTTTCATCGAAGATCACTGCAAGACATCCGGCATCGGAATCGGCACAACGGGAGCCAGTTTTGGAGCCTTTCACGCGCTCAATACACTATTAAAACATCCGGATCGATTCCGAATGACGATTGCAATGAGCGGATCTTACGATGTGAGAAGCTTTGCGGACGGTTACTACGACGAAAACGTGTACTTCAATAACCCTGTGGATTACATGCCGAATATGGAGGATCACAATCTGCTGGAACAGATTCGCAGATGTGATATTCACATTGTTACGGGACAGGGTTCCTGGGAAAAGCCGGAAAGCTCCAAAAGAATGTCCGGCACTCTTGCCGCAAAAAGCATCCCGCATGAATTGGATCTATGGGGATATGATTGGCCTCATGACTGGCCCACGTGGCGCGTCATGCTGGACGTTTACTTCCGAAAACTCTTCTACTAGTTGCTGGTCACTGGTCACTTAAAAAAAGGAGTAATATGACGGCACCATTGAAAATTGGAATTCTTACAGGCATGGAGTGGTCCTGGCCACCCGCTTTTATCGATGAAGTCGCATCGCGCGATGAAGGAGTGATCGCGGAATACGTAAAGCTGGGCGGAACAGAGATGGATGCGCCCGTTCCCTACCGTGTCATTGTGGATCGCATCTCTCATGAAATTCCGTACTACCGCTCCTTTTTGAAGAATGCGGTTCTCCAGGGCGTTGTGGTGATCAATGATCCTTTCATGTGGAGCGCGGATGATAAGTTTTTTGGCGCTTCATTGATCTCCAAGCTGGGATGCGCATCGCCCAAAACGATGGTGCTTCCCAATAAAGATTACATCCCGGGAATCGACAGAAATAAAAGCCTGAAGAATCTGATCTATCCCCTGGATTGGAAACAAATTGTGAATTACATTGGGCTGCCTCTCATCCTGAAAGATGCTCACGGAGGCGGCTGGAAAGAGGTTTACGTTTGCAGGTCGCTTGACGAATTGATTGCTCGCTACGATCAAGCCGGCTTGCTTACGATGATTGTTCAGGAATTTATTGAATGGGACCACTTCGTCCGTTGTGTTTGCCTGGGTCGCGAAGAGATTCTTCCCATCAAATACGATCCCAAAGAACGAAAATACTATGTGGAACATGATCATATGACTCCTGAAGTTGGATCCCGAGTCGTTACAGATGCAACAAAAATTTGCCGGGCGCTCGGTTATGACATGAACACGATTGAATTTGCAATTCGCGGCGGCATTCCTTACGCAATCGATTTCATGAATCCGGCTCCGGATTTTGATATCTATTCGCTCACTCCTTTCTATTTTGATTGGGTCGTCAAAAAGATGGCCGATCTGTGCATCCGTCTGGCAAAAAGCGACAAGCAAACCGGAGAACGTTATTACTGGTACAACATGGCCCACGGAAAGGCATGAAAAAAGAAGCAGTCGATTATTACCACAGCCTGCTTAATGATCAGGTCGCGGCCGAAACGCAGGCATCCCTGGACGATTTGCTTCGCAGTAAAAAACTCTACTTCGGTGGCCGCGCGGTCTGCACAGTTCTGCGGCCGCACTTCTATACGCCTGATCAGTTCGCGTACCTGAAACAGGAAACGGAAATTTTGCTGCAGGCATTCTCAAAAGCTCACGCTGCGGCAATGAAAGATGTGAAGATCAGGGAAAAGTTTTTTCTCAGACCGTGGGAAGAAGAGATGATGCAATTGCATCCGCCCGAGCAGACTCCCTGGAGCACGTCCCGCTTGGATTCTTTTTTCAGCCTGGAACATGGAACATTGCAATTCGTGGAGTACAACGCAGAGACGCCCGCCGGTATAGGATATGAGGACGTGCTGGCTGAAGCATTTCTGGAATTGCCGGTCATGAAAATGTTCCAGGAAAAATTTTCCACGCGCTCACTCGCCGTGCGCCATCACCTGTTTGATGCTTTGATGGAAACCTATCAGCAATGGCTCGGCCGCAAACCGGATCGCAAACCGAACATCGCGATCGCTGATTGGGATGATGTCCCGACAAAGAATGAGCACCATCTTTTGAAGGAATGGTTCGAAGCTCATGGCGCCCCTTCCGTTCTGGTAAATCCACGAGATCTCGAATACAGGGATGGCAAACTCTGGGCGAATGACTTTCGTGTCGACCTGATTTACAAACGTGTACTCGGGCTGGAGCTTTATGAACAACTCGGGCCCGACAGTGGGATCTTTCAGGCGCTTCGCGAAAGGGCTGTTTGCATCTCCAATTCTTTTCAAGCCCTGCTGCTTTACAAGAAGTGCAGTCTTGCTTTTTTGAGTGATGAAACGAATCGCAACTTGTTTACGTCGCACGAAGGCAGAGCAATCGCTGAACACATTCCCTGGACCAGGATTGTTTCGGAACGGAAAACTCTATACAAAGGGCAAACGATGGACTTGATGCAAATCATCGCAGACAATCGTGAATCGCTGGTTTTGAAACCGAATGACGCTTATGGCGGAAAAGGGGTCGTGCTGGGATGGGATGCGAATGAGCAAGAATGGGAGCAAGCAATCAAAACTGCGTTGACGGAGCCTTACGTGGTTCAGGAGAAAGTCAATATCGCCAGTGAGTATTTTCCGTATTTTGCGGAAGGACATCTTCGAAAAAGCAAGTTGTTTGTGGACGCGAATCCCTTTATTTTTATGGGCTCCGTGACTCATGGAGTACTGACTCGACTCTCTTCTGCTGCCTTATTGAACGTCACTGCAGGACATGGATCTACGGTACCCAGCTTTATCGTTGAAAAGCGCTAGATGGAGGGCGCCTGAGGTTGTTGAATAATTCGGTCCGCAGCGCGAATTGTGCGGTTTGTAACGCTACAAATCGCGAACAGACTCTTTCGAATTATTCAACAACCTCGGCTTCCAGCCCGCCGAGTCCTCTTATTTAAGAATCGAGGGATTATGAAACGCACAAACAATCTAATTCTCATTTTTGTTCTACTCTTTTCCTCCATCGCACTGGGAAAGGAATTCCCGGCGCCATTAGCCGCCACGAAACCGAAAGCGGCCAGCATTCATGGCGAACAACGGGTCGATCCTTACTACTGGCTTCGTGAAAAGGAAAATCCCGATGTCCTAAACTACTTAAAATCCGAAAATGCTTACGCGGATCAGATTCTGGCACACACAAAACCTCTGCAAGAAAAGCTGTACAACGAAATGCTCTCCCGGATCAAGGAAACCGACCTTTCGGTTCCTTTCCGCTATGGCGATTACTTCTACTATTCGCGTACGGAAAAAGGGAAACAATATCCGATCCATTGCAGGAAGAAGGGATCGCTCGAAGCAACTGAACAAGTGGTGCTGGATTTGAACGTCCTTGCAGAAGGTAAAACTTTCATGAGCCTTGGAGCGTACGAAGTCAGCGATGATGGAAACCTCCTGGCGTTTTCGACAGATTCAACCGGATTCCGCGTTTACAATCTTCAAATTAAGGATTTGAGCACTGGCAAAATCCTTTCGGATCATGCTGAAGATGTTGGAACGGTTTCCTGGGCCGCTGACAATAAAACACTCTTTTACACAACCAAGGATTCGGCCAAGCGTTCCTACCGTTTGCGCCGACACGTGATCGGAAATGAGAAGAGTGACCTCTTATTTGAGGAGAAAGATGAGCGCTTCAATGTCTACGGATACCGCACCCGCAGCAAAGACTACTTATTCCTGCTTTCCGGAAGCCTGACCACGACGGAAGTCCGCGCACTAAAAGCAAATGACCCTGTGGGCGAATGGAAAGTAATTCTTCCAAGAAAGTCGGACCGCGAATTCATCGCTGATCATCATGGAGACTCCTTTTACATTCTCGTGAACGATACCGGTCGCAATTTCCGGCTTGTAAATGCTCCAGTCTCTGATCCGCAGGAAAAGAACTGGAAAGAGATTGTTCCGCATCGCGCTGATGTCATGCTGGAAAACATTGAACTTTTCGCAAACCATTACGTCCTCTCTCAACGGAAAGACGGTCTCCCACAAATCTGGGTTTCGAATCTGGAAACCGGCCGAGGGCATAGCGTTGCCTTTCCGGAACCGGCTTACTCTGCTTTTCTTTCCAACAATCCTGAATGGAACACATCAATGGTTCGCTACAGCTATCAATCGCTCGTCACACCGAATTCCATTTTTGATTACAACATGGATTCCAAAGAAAGCAAACTTCTAAAACAGTATGAAGTGCTGGGAGGTTACGACTCATCCCAATATGCTTCCGAACGGTTGTACGCTACGGCAAAGGATGGAACAAGAATCCCAATTTCTGTGTTGTACAAAAAAGGATTTGAAAAGAACGGCAAGGCTCCTTTGCATCTGAACGCTTACGGCTCCTACGGTTCCAGTTATCCCGTGTCGTTTAATTCGAACCGGTTGAGTTTACTCGATCGCGGATTTGCGATTGCAATTGCGCATATTCGCGGTGGCGGCGAAATGGGAAAAAGCTGGCATGATCGGGGACGCATGATGAACAAGATGAATACCTTCACTGATTTCATTGCCTGCGCGGAATACTTGATTCAAAACAAGTTCACTTCCGGGGATGGTTTGATCATCGAGGGCGGCAGCGCGGGAGGATTGTTGATGGGTGTCGTGACAAACCTCCGGCCGGATTTATTCAAAGCTGTAGTGTCCCATGTCCCTTTCGTGGATGTGATCAATACAATGCTGGATCCCTCCCTTCCTTTGACTGTTGCCGAATTTGAGGAATGGGGAAACCCGAAAAACAAAATAGAATACGATTATATAAAAGCTTATTGTCCCTACACGAATCTTGCCGCGAAGGATTATCCGTCCCTTCTGGTGAAAACTTCCTGGAATGACAGCCAGGTAATGTACTGGGAGCCGGCCAAATATGTTGCGAAAATGCGTTCGCTAAAAACCGATAAGAACCCGTTACTCCTGGTAACAAATTTGGGAGCAGGTCACGGTGGCTCTTCCGGCAGATATGATCGTCTGCGTGAATGGGCACTCGATTACGCGTTCATTCTGGATCAAGTCGGCATTCGCGAGTAAGAGAGCTTTTTTAAACACAGAGGCACATAGTTAAGAAAATTTCTGTTTTTCTCTGCGTCTCTGTGACTCTGTGTTAAATCTTATTGCACTTTTAGCTCAGAGGTTACGGATTCGACATGAGGCAGGCCCTGCACCATCTTTATGATTTGATCCATTTTATCCTGACTGGAGACTGATCCTTTCAGCGTGACTACGCCGTCATCTGTTTCGACAGCGATCGGGTTGTGTCCTGCTTCTTTTAAGCGCGCGATGACGGCAGCCGTGATGGCTGAATCATCTGCGGCCATTTCTGATTCTCCTTCTTTGGGAATCACCGTGCCTTCACCCGGTTCGGTGGTCGCTCCGGTTCCCACGGTTCCGGTCGGCGCAGCAGTGCCTGTTCCCGTTGTGCCGCCGCCGCCACCAGTGCCCGTTACTCCGACAGGTTGATTCGAACCTCCGCGAGAGCTACACCCGCTCAGCAATCCGATGATGCACAAAACAATCATCAGCCTATACATAATTACACCTCCACCATGGAATATAGGGAATTAAAGGTGGTAGGGGCGACCCTTGTGGTCGCCCTCAGAGGGCAGACACAAGGCCTGCCCCTACAGTCTCCAGGCGTAGCCAACCTTCAGAAACACGGTGCGATTGGTTTGTGTCAGATCGAGGTTTTCTTCTCCGAAGTGGTTGTCGGAGTAGCCCAGGAAAAGCACTGTTTGAGGATTGATCTTGTAGGAAAAAAGAACCTGATTAAACAGGTTTTTTTCATACGATTCCACGGGATCAATGTAAAGGGCCGGATTGCGATCCACATTCAGATACTGCGTGATGACGCGGAGGAAGGTTCGCACATTGAATTGATAGACCAGCTTGATTTCACTTAAGTTTGCTTGATACAGGTTGCCACCTTCCACATCCAGACTCTCAAACACGTGCCTGAGCTCAAAGAGAAGGTGGTTTCCGAACCGGTATCGGACAAACGGAAGCACTCGCACAATATCCCCATTGCGAGTGTTTGCGAAATCCACACGGTTTCCAAGGGTTCCCTCCACACGGTAATAGAAACTCCCGGTTGGGCTCTGCTCAAAAAAGAAATTCAAGAACTTCTGATCGAACGAAACTCCGTTGAAAACTCTTTCGCGAATTCCAGGTCCCACAAAGAAAAAGGATTGTTTGGGACCACTCCATTCGAACCAGGCTTCTCCTTCCCGCTCAATCAAGTTTCCATCCTGATCTTCGGTCTGGTCGAAATCGCCGCCAACATTGATACGTTGAAACCAGTTCTTGTCGTCGCCATACCAGGAGTGTCCTGCTCCCGCCAGATACAAACGGATGTCGACCTGAGGCTTGAAACCCATATCAGATCGAAAGTCTTTTCCAAGATCCTGATAACGGAAATAGCCGAGCCAGTTCCTGCTTTCGTGAGAGTAACCAAGATGAAGTGCATGATCTTGAAATGAATCTTTCGGTTGATCAAATTCATTGGCCACTTCCAGTGGATATTCCGTATCAGAACCGATGAGTTGAAACCGGAATTGATTGGATTCGGCAAAACGAAAGTTTCCATCAACGGACAAAACGCGGTTGTGATAACCGGTGGCCTCGCGGCCCGTATAGAGAACTCCCAGCGCTGAATTATTTCCGATATCGCGCCGGTAACGGATTACGGCATCACTGCTGTTCAAATCCAGCGACGTGGAATCATCGGCCTGACTGCCGGGAAAAAGAATGTTTGTGATATCGTCTTGCGCAAAAAATGCTGCAACAACGTTCTTACCCTGTTTTCCGCTCAGCTTTGCGCCTGCAATCGGATCCGCAACATTCCGGGTGAAAACCGTGTCCAGTGGTGTTGCAAAAAAATCAGCTCCCTCCAGGAAAAAAGGACGCTTCTCCGGAAAAAAGAGGGCAAATTGCTCATTGACATCCAACTGCGCAACATCGGCTTCCACTTGCGAAAAGTCCGGATTGATTGTGAGATTCGTGTTCCAATTGGGAGTGAAACCCCAGCTCAAGGTCAGGCCCGGTTCAGCGCTCCAATCGTTTTTGAAATCCCCTTCGGGAACATCCTCACGATCCTGAGTGCTGCTTGATGTAAATGTCGGATCGAGTTCCAGGTTCCGGCCCGGTGTGATGCCTTGAAAACCGGTTAATGATGAATCCTGACAGAGATAGCAGTTCTTATTACGGTCCTGGAGATTTAATCCTATCCGGTATCGCTGCCCGCGCGGATACATTCGTACAACATCCAATCCCCATGTTTGTTCTTTGCTTCCTCTGGGAAAACGCAAAGAGCGAAACGGGATCAGAAATTCCACAGTGTAACCATCTGCGTTTACTTTGCCGGCGGAATCCCAGATCGTATCCCAGGTATGGTCTTCCACACGAGCAACATCATCTTGAAATAAGTCCATTTGCACGCCGAGTGGATTCACAAAGAATTCGAAAGCGCGACGATCATCGTTGAATGTGTCCAACACGACTCCCACAAAATCATCCTGGAATGCGGCATCACGGTCTGTGTAGTGCGCGCGAATTTTGGACGGATCCGGATCGTAAGCGCGAAATGCAACATAGATCGCGTCGTTGTCGTAGAACATCAGACATTCCGTTTGCACCGGTGGTTTCACGTTTTCGCCGGGACGCGTCTCGTATTCGAGCTCAAATTTCAAGACGTTTTGCCAAACTGGCTCATCCAAAACTCCATCTAAGGTGATCTGACCATTTCCGCGCGCAATCCGGAGCTGAGCGCTTTCAGCGCAAAGGCAAAAAACAATCAGAAGGAGTCCTATGCAAAGGTACCTGCTCATAATGGCCAATCAGTTTAACTCATATAGACGTCCTTTCCTCGCAAATGGTTGGCAAAGAGGCTATATTTTTAGCCGGGAAAGAACAATGATGAACCGCCAAAGCGCCAAGACTTTAGAATCTGTTTCTGATTCTTATTCTTGGCGCTTTGGCGTCCTGGCGGTTCGCATCTTGATAATTCCATTGATCTTGATCAGCACCAGTTTAGAAGCAGCTGAATTGCACGTTTCATCCACAAAAAACTTGAAGGGTATGCTTATCGAGATTTCAGAACTTTTCGAAAACAAAAACACGGAGTGGAAAGTAAATTTGCGAACCGGCAAATCGGCTGAACTGGCAAAGTTGATTGCAAACGGAACCAGCACGGACCTGTTTTTGCTGAACGATGAGAAGACGGTTCGCGACTTGAAACGAAAGAAGAAGATTCAAAACGTCAAGCGATTCCTTGCTGATGATCTGGTGGTTGTTGGTTCTGCAACATCGAAACTGGAGATCAGCGATCCAGGCAAACTTACTTATCCGGAGCTCAAAACTATTGCGCTTTTTAATGAAAAACATCCGGGCGGAAAAGTGGCCAGAGATTATTTGAAAAAAATCAATTTATTAGACACTGTGCAGGCCAAGATCTCCAGTAAGAAAAACACGAAGGAAATTTTGAACGCAATCACGACTGCCCAAGCGGACTGGGGAATCGTTTATGCTTCGGACGTGGCAAATGAAAAAGCATTCAAAGTCCTCTGGAAAATTCCGGAAGCGGATGCGACTTCGCAAATTTACTATGCCGGGACGGTGACCAACAGTCAGAATCAAGAAGGAGCGCGCCTTTTTTTAGAGACCTTGCATTCCACGATTGCGACAAAAATATTTGAGAATTCGGGCCTGAGACCGATAAAGAATTAAAAGCCAGCATAATCAAACTGGCGCGGACGTCTCGTCCGCGGAGCTTTGCGGGACGCCCGCACCACTTTGTTTCGGTTGACAAAAAAGCGCAAGGACACAAGCTTAGATGTGATGAATATCGAAACGGAGCTTGAGACTCTCTATCATTCGGAGTCCCGGCGGGTTCTTGCCACACTGATCCGTCTGTTAGGCGACTTCGATCTTGCAGAAGATGCGCTGCATGACGCGTTTGCGGCAGCGCTGGTGCAGTGGCCCCGGGATGGTGTGCCTTCCAATCCACGCGCGTGGCTTGTTTCGACCGGGCGCTTTAAAGCCATCGATGCACTGCGCAAGCGTGCCCGGTTTGATGCATCGCTCAAAGCTCTTGCGGAGAGCTTTGATACAGAGGGAGGCGACCCTTTGAATTGGAATGAGGAAAGTGTTGAGGATGACCGGCTGCGCCTCATTTTTACATGCTGCCATCCGGCTCTTCCAGCAGACGCCCGTGTAGCATTGACTTTGCGCGAAGTCTGCGGGCTCACTACTGAAGAAATAGCCCGCGCCTTTCTTACCGCGCCGCCAACCGTCGCGCAGCGGATCGTGCGAGCCAAAGCCAAAATTCGGGATGCGAACATTCCGTATCAAGTGCCATCGCGAGAAGAACTTCCGGACCGGATGGAGACCGTGTTGCACGTAATTTATCTGGTCTTCAACGAAGGTTACTATGCATCTTCCGGATCCTCTTTGACCCGTTCCGATCTTTCAAGCGAGGCAATTCGGCTGGCGCGACTGGTTGCTGAACTATTGCCTGAGCCGGAAGTCATGGGACTCCTGGCATTGATGCTGCTTCACGAATCGCGTAGAATCGCCCGCACTTCTGCAGCGGGTGATGTGGTTTTGTTGGAAGATCAGGACCGTTCGCTCTGGAATCAGAATCTGATTGAGGAAGGATCAAGTCTTGTCGAAGAAGCGTTATCTTCACGCAGAGTTGGTTCATTCACACTTCAAGCCGCGATCGCCGCAGTACACGCAGAAGCTTCCACCGCCACTGCAACGGATTGGACTCAGATCGTTGCTCTTTACGATGTGCTCCTGAGCGCACAACCTTCGCCGGTTATTGAGCTGAATCGCGCTGTGGCGGTCGCGATGCAGAACGGACCATCCGCCGGCCTGGAGCTGATCGATGCAATCCTGGAGCGTGGAGATTTATCAGACTATCAGCTTGCGCACGCAGCACGCGCAGACTTGTGCCGGAGACTCGGGAGAACAAAGGAAGCACGCATCTCGTACGAACGCGCACTCGGCCTGACACGGCAGGAACCGGAACGCCGCTTTTTTGAACGACGCCTGCGTGAACTCGAGTGAATTCACCACGGAGTCACCCAGAGCACGGAAAGTTATTTGATTTTGAACAGAAGGTCGCAAAGAGCGCAAAGGCAAAAAATTCTTTTCCTTTGCGTCCTTAGCGATCTTTTGTTCAAGTTCTAAATCTTGTCGATTTAAGGCGAAACGAAACGACTATTTAGTGGAGGGAAGATGAAGTACCTGTGCCTGGTTTACAGTGAAGAGAAAATCCTGAATGCCATGCCAAAAGATGACTCTGATAGTTTCATCGATGAGCACCTTGCTTTAAGGGAAGAGCTTGAAAATAGCGGCCATTCGATCCAGGCTGAGGCCCTTCAAACCGTCCAGAATGCAACCACGATTCGCGTGAGAAACAATAAAGTTTCGATCACGGATGGTCCTTTTGCTGAAACCAAGGAGCAATTGACCGGATTTTATTATGTCAATGCAAGGGACCTGAACGAAGCAATTCAAATTGCTGCAAAAATTCCTGCGGCGCGCATCGGCAGTGTTGAAGTTCGGCCGATCCGGGACCTGGTTGCGGAAAGAAGGAGTGGATCATGAACACAACAAATCTTGTTTCAAAGTGGATCGCAGCGGCTCCCTATCTGCATAGCGTGCTTCGCATTGTTGCAGGGCTCATGTTCTTCTTTGGAGGAATGATGAACCTCTTTGCATTTCCTGTAGCGATTGTGCCCGGGGGTGGAACTGTTCCGCTGATGTCGCAGGGTGGAATCGGCTCCATTCTTCAGTTCGTTGGAGGAGCTTTACTCGTGCTCGGTCTCTTCACCAGGCCGGTCGCGTTTATTCTCTCCGGAATGATGGCGGTTGCATATTTCCAGTTTCACGCTCCACAGAGCTTCTGGCCAATGATCAACATGGGCATGCCAGCCGTGCTGTACTGCTTCATCTGGCTCTACTTCTCCGCGGCAGGCGCAGGACCATGGAGCCTCGATTCAAAACGAAATTCTAAATAGGAGAAACAATATGTTCAAAAATACAAAAGCTTTTAGTAGTTTTTCAGTGAACGATCTCAAAAAAGCAAGGGACTTTTATGGCCGAACACTCGGGCTTCAAGTTTCCGAAAATCCTGAAGGATTGGAACTGCATATTGCGGGACACGACGAGATATTCGTCTATCCTAAACCGGACCATAAACCGGCGACATTCACGATTCTGAATTTCGCTGTAAAAAACATTGACGAAGCCGTCGATCAGCTAACGAAGGCTGGGGTACGTTTTGAGCATTATGAAGACGAATTGAAAACGGATGCCAAAGGAATTCATCGGGGTGACGGTGAAGGTCCAAAAATAGCCTGGTTCAAGGATCCCGCTGGAAATTTTCTGTCGGTACTGGAATCCAACTAATAGGAGAATGGATATGAAATACGTTGATGGATTTCTAATTCCCGTTCCAAAGAAAAACATTGAGGCTTACCGGCGCATGTCACAAAAGGCTGGTAAGGTCTGGAAAGAGCTCGGAGCTTTGGAATACCGTGAATGCGTTGGAGATGATCTGAAAACAAAAATAGGAGCATCTTTCCCAAAAACAGCCAAGGCGAAACCGGGAGAAACTGTAGTTTTTTCCTGGATTGTTTACAAATCACGTGCGCATCGGGATAGCGTCAACAAAAAGGTCATGAAAGACCCGCGGATCGGAGCAATGATGGACGATGATTCCATGCCGTTCGATGTCAAACGTATGGCGTACGGCGGATTCAAAATTTTTGTTGAAGTCTGAGTGGACTAAAGTCTTAAGTTTTCTCCGGAACTTTCCCAGTTGGCGGCTTCATTTCGGTGTATGTCCTTCCGTAGTCCGTGGTTGAGCTCTTTTCGCCAAACTCTTGCTTCCAGTGTTGACGAACCACAAACCTCATGCGAGCGTCTTCGCCCTTTGTTTCGTTGAAGCCCTTATCAAAACGGGAGTCCCATTTGACGTCCTGGATCTGATCGTTGTTTACAATAAATCCTTTGCGCGGGTCGCCGCCATGAGGGAAGACGCCGGTAAAGACATGACCGGGACCTGCGCCATGCTGGATATCAAACAACGGCTTGCCGTCTTTTTTGAGGTCTCCCAGTACATTCTCTGTTAACGCTGCATAGCCTTCGCAGTCGATTAAACGCTTTCCATCTTTCCCTACCGGTTGCTGGCCAAAGTTAGCATCAAGGTTTTTTGGATCGAGTTTCGGATCCCATTTGACGCCGCCCGGGTGATGGAAGAAAGTCTTTAAATATTCTCCGTATTCCTTTTTAATGTGCTCCGGACTTGCGCCCCGGCTCGCAAGCGTTTGAAAGTAACCCTTCGCCGCCTTTAAAGAGGGTGGGTTAGGAATGTCGGTTCCGATTACGCCGGACATCTTTGAACAGTAATCCTTTTGCGCCTGCCGTGCTTTGCTTGCATTCTCATTGCTGATAGCCGCCGCATCATTTTTAATGTACGTCGTATTCGATCCTGTCTTGTATTCTTTCCATTTATCGCCTGCCTCAGCAGCCGCCACAGGATCACCAGGAGAAGCGTTATTCGGCAGGCCATCGGCACGAAAATCGGAAAGAGGAGGAAGGTCGTTTAGCTGTTTGGAGCGAACATCCGAATCCTTCTTGAGCTCGTCTCCGCTTTTGCTCATATTGAGACTACCGATTGTTGTCCCGACATAGCCTTCATAGTCCAGGTTCGAAGTGATGGAATGGTACAAATGGGGATGATTTTTTTCCAGCCATTTTATCGTTTCCGTACTTTGCGGCTTGGTCTGGTAATCTTTTTTGATTGTGTCGTATTCGGATTTCGAAATTCCGGCGGCACCATCCAACTTGGATTTGGTTGCATCCTGAACTTTTGCTTTGACATCTCCTTGCATATCCAGTGCGGCGCGCCGGAGATCCCCATCCATAGCGTGGGAGCCTTTCAGCTGCGCGATGTCTTCTTTGGACAGGGAAGGAGCTCCGGTTAGAACTTCCGGACTATCCGTTTTCTTTTCTGGAGCAGGCGGAGTATTTTGCGGAATTGTATCCACTCCCGGCGGCTTAGGACCGATCTTTCCTCCATTTGACATATCACACCTCCCTTGATTTAGTCTTGTTTCGCGACATTATACGCTGGATCAATGATGCTTTGAATCCATTTCTGCGACCATCCCGCGGATCTGGTCATCTGCAACGGAAGACATTGTGACAGGATACTGTGATTGAGTATTTTGGAAGGTAGTGGGCTTTTTTAAATCAGAAAAAATGGCTCCAAGCGCCTGGGCGGATTCAGGCTGTCTACAGAATTCCGCCAAAAAAGGACCAAGGTCCTAATTCCTCTCCAGCATCCGGATAATCAATCTATGTAAATCATACTGATAGGGTTGCGCTACAATCTTGTTAATTTCTTTCAAGCCCCACTCCGGAAAAAACGCGAGCGCATCAGCGACAGAGAGATCAGTCCGTTTGCCATCCAAAAATGAAGGAAGCATTGTTGAAGGATCGGCAATTCCCGAGATGATTCCCGCCGGAGTTTTGCGCTCGTGAGTATTCTCCCTGCCGAGTGCGAGTGCGCACAAGTTTCCTTCGATGCTTTCATCACTCAATATACGTAGATACATTAGGTCCACGCATTCCTCATTCAGATAGGGCAAGATGTCCTTCTCTTTGGCTTGTTCAATGAAAACGATATCGGCGCTGAAAATAACATCCACTATCAAGCCTATAACCTCGAGTAGTTAAGCCCCTTAATCCGCGCGAAATCACGCTCATTTACTGTCACTACCTGGTGTCCAAGCGAAATTGCCGTAGCGGCAATCAGCAAATCATGCGCCCCAACCTGAATTCCTTTTGCAGCAACTTCCGCCCAGATTTGAGCGTAGATTCTTGTAGCTGCAATATCAAATGGAAACAGTGTAAACTCGGCGATCACCTTTTCCACAAAGGCTTCCCTTTTGATACGCCTTGCAACCGGAGCTGCACGATGGACTCCATGCAACAATTCAGAAACCGTTACAACGCTGATTCCGAAAGCTTCGCTCTCTCTATCTTCTATTAACGCCAGTGGAGTGATGGTTTCACGTTCTAAAGCGATGATGATACTGGTATCCAGAATTATTCCCATTCACCGTTCTCTGCAGGCGAAGGTTGGCGGGAAATTACCCAGCGAAGATCTCTCTCAAAGGATACCGATTCTTTTCCCAATCTGGGGATTTTCTTGAGAATTTGCGGAAGCTCCAGCATTGTCCTTTCTTCGATTCTTGCTGTTTCCACAGGATTGATCTCCGCAATGGGTTTGCCTCCGCGCACGACTGTGTATCGCAATCCTTTGTATTTAACGCCGTTAAGGATCTCTGAGAAGTTACGGACGGCTTCGGTGGAAGTGATTTTCTTTTTCATACAGATAATATGATAATCATATAATCCGATGTTCTGCAAGGGCTGATGAATTCGCGTGGAAAACGCTGAACGCCCAACGCGCTACGCAACCCATGCCGCCCGCGCCGAGTTTGCAAACGATTCGGAAATGCCACAGAGTTGTGTCCTCTGCGAATCCTTTCATTCCGTTTTGAATTCACACTGCCGGAAAGCCGACTTTCTTCAGCAACTCCTGAAAGCGGGGATTGGAGCGAAGCGAATCGAATTTCAGATCCACTTTCACGAAGGGAATCCATACCGCTCGCTCGTTGCAGGCCTGATCAAGCCACGAAAGAGCCTGCTCGTGATCACCGAGTCCCGCGTAAATCTGCGCGAAGTTCAGAGCCGGTACGTATTCCTGATTCCTTCGTGGCTCACCATGATGTTGCCCGGCTTTAAATCGCGATGAATGATTGCTTTTTCATGGGCGGCAGAAAGTGCTTCGGCAACCGGCGCGCTGAAACGAAGAAAAGATTCCACATCCATTCCATTGGAAGGAATCAATTGGATGAGAGTTTCGGCTGCTACAAAGCTCCATCGTCAGGAAGCGAATTCCACCTCTCCCATTCCACCCTTACGCAGACGGTCAAGGACTCTGAAATGGTTGAGTGTCTTACCAATCATGAATCAAGGCGTAAAGTCTTCCGATGATATCACAGTGATCTTGCTCATGATTCTAATCGTCATTGAACAAGAATAATG
>JAKEFK010000246.1 GCA_022616075.1 bacterium | reverse complement strand
TCTCCTGACTTCCAAATCCCCGCGCGCCACTTGGTCCACTCCATAAAGACGCATTATCCCGCGCGCGGGGATTTCAAGGGGCGGCAGCCCCTTGGCTAGGATTTTGTAAATAATGCGGTCCGCGCGAATCGTATATTGAACCTGCGAAAAAGCTTTTACGTTTTTTGAAGGATCGGATGCGAGCACGACCAGATCCGCATCCATTCCTTTTGCGATTCGACCTCTTCGCTTGGATTCGTTGAACCGTTCAGCAGGCGATATTATGAGGGATGCTAAAATTTTCTGCCAGCTTAAACCAGCCTGCGCCATGTATTCATATTCCTGCGTCGGATCGTAATCTTTGATGTAGCCAACATCAGTGCCGAACAGAATTTGTCCTCCCGCTTCGGAAAAAACTCCGACCTCTTTCAAAATGTAATTGAAAATAATGCGGCCCGCTGAAGAGTTTCAGAGTGGGAATCATGGACATTTTATTTGCCTTCATTTTTGCGGCATGATCCGGATTTTTTCGGTGCCCGCAATGAAAGAATTAGTGAGAAGTAGAATCATTAAGATCGCTGTTATCGCTGTTCGATGAGACATCCGAATCCTTATCAGAGCAGGCCAGAGGCCCATAATGCAGGCTGGAAGCCTGCGCTCCTAGGTTCCCTGATATCATATACAACATGACAAAGCGACTGAATACAGGCATTCTCCTTTTTCCCGATGTGGAAGTTCTGGATTTTGCCGGCCCTTTCGAAGTTTTCTCCCGTACCCGGATCACGCCCGGAATTGAATCGCGACGATCAAATGACTCCGCTCCCTTTCAAGTATTTACCGTTGCGAAGTCCACATCGAAAATCATAGCGACCGGCGGTTTAGGGGTGTTGCCTGATTATTCTTTTTCGGACCATCCCAAAATAGATTTGCTTGTTGTTCCTGGAGGTTTTGGAACGAGGTCTCTTCTTTCAGATCAAGAAACTCTTGAATGGATCCGGAATGTTTCTTCAAGCGCAACGCTTACGACTTCGGTTTGCACAGGCGCGCTGCTTCTCACCAAAGCCGGACTTTTGAATGGAATGGAAGCGACCACTCACTGGGGAGCGATCGAACTCATGCAATCGATCAACCAGGCCGGCCAGCACAACATCACAGTGCTCAACGATCGACGCTTTGTGGATTCCGGCAACATCATGACATCAGCGGGTGTCTCGGCCGGTATCGATATGGCGCTCCACATCGTTGAACAAATGTTCGGAAAAGCCGTTGCTGATGAAACTGCGACCTACATTGAATACCGGCGGCAAGTTCCCTAACAGACGATCGTTTATTGACTCTTCGCCCTTATTCAGGGGAGGCTTCATAGGCTCGTTTTAGAGCTTTGATGTCAATCTTCGTCATTTGAAGCATTGCTTCCATGACCCTTTTCGCCTTTTCAGGATCCTTGTCTCGTAGCATCTGGCCCAAAATTGGAGGAACAATCTGCCAGGATAAACCATATCTATCTTTGAGCCAGCCACATTGTGATTTTTGTCCGCCTTCGGAAAGCTTTTCCCAAAACTCGTCTATTTCTGCTTGAGTTTCACAGCTCACAACAAAGGAGATCGCCTCGGTGAATTTGAATTGCGGGCCACCGTTTAACGCAATAAATTTCTGTCCTTCGAGCTCGAATTCCGCGGTCAATACGCTCCCTTTCGGTCCCGGTCCCGCATCTCCATAACGAACGATGCTCCCGGTTTTGGAATTTTTGAAAATGGATGTGTAAAAGTTCATAGCCTCTTCAGCTTTGTCGTCGAACCACAAGAACGGTGTAATTTTTTGCATCATATCCTCCTTAAATGCAAGTCTAATGATTGTCGTTCGCCCCGCTCAAAATCGACAAGTAGCGCGGGCGTCCCGCCTGCGCAGACGAGACGTCCGCGCTACTTTGTATAATAGACGCCATGAAATACGCAAAAGCACTTTTCGCCTTATTTCTATCAGCATCCTTACTTTTTGCTTCGGAAGTGATCCAGCCGCCTGTTGCAGCGAAGAAGCCAAAACTGATTCAGATCCATCAGGATGAAGTAACCGACAATTATTTCTGGCTGCGCGAAAAAACGAATCCCGAGGTGATTGAGTATCTGAACGCGGAGAATCGCTACGCGGAACAGATGCTCGCTCATACGAAAGAGCTGCAAGAAAAACTATACAAAGAAATGCTTTCCAGGATCAAAGAGACCGATCTTTCCGTCCCTTACAGAAATAACGGGTACTTCTATTACAGCCGGACTGTTCAAGGGAATCAGTATCCGATTTATTGCAGAAAGAAAGGGTCTCTGGACGCAGCAGAGGAAATCCTGCTTGATCTGAATGAACTCGGCGAAGGAAAACAATTCATGGACGTTGGCGACTTTGAGATCAGTGATGACGGAAATCTGCTCGCCTATTCAACCGATGAAACCGGATTTCGAGTTTACAACCTTTTCATAAAAGACCTGAGAACCGGCAAGCTCCTGCCGGATCGCGTGGATGATGTGGGAAGCGTCTTCTGGGCTGCCGACAATAAAACCCTTTTTCACATCACCAAAGATGCTGCCAAACGGCCTTATCGCTTGTATCGTCATGTGCTCGGTGCGAAAACCAGCGAACTGTTACATGAAGAGAAGGACGCGCGTTTCAATCTTTTTGGCTGGCGCACAAGGAGCAGGAATTATCTGATTGCCGTTTCTGGCAGTTCCACATCGACTGAAATCCGTTTCCTGAGCGCGGACCGCCCAATGGCTGAGTGGAATGTTCTGGCACCCAGAAAAGAAAATCTTGAGCTGAACGTGGATCACCATGGCGATCATTTTTATATCCGTTTGAACGATACAGGCCAAAATTTTCGTCTGGTAAAAGTACCGGTCGATTCAGTGGAAGAGAAAAATTGGGAAGAAGTGATCGCGCAACAGCGGGATGTAATGCTGGAGTCGGTGGATTGTTTTGCGGACCACTACGTGCTATCGGAAAGAAAAAACGGATTCCCACGGATTCGAATCGTCAATTTCAAAACCGGAGATTCGCATTCCATCGAATTCTCTGAACCGGTCTACAGCACTTATCTCTCCTACAATCCTGAATGGAACACAAATCTGCTTCGATTCAATTATGAATCCTTCATCACACCGGATTCCGTTTATGACTACAACATGGATTCGCGGCAGAAGACTTTGTTGAAGCAAACGGAAGTGCTGAGAGGCTATGATCCGGACCAATATACTTCGGAGCGCTTGTATGCTAGCGCAAAAGACGGGACCAGAATCCCGATCTCGATTGTGTACAAGAAAGGCTTCAAAAAAGACGGAAGGGGTCCGCTGTTGCTGCATGGCTACGGATCCTATGGGGCCTCATACGATGTGGGCTTCTCTTCAAACTCCTTGAGCCTTCTCGATCGCGGTTTTGCCGAAGCGATCGCTCACATTCGGGGCGGCGGAGAATTCGGAAAGGAGTGGCATGATGCAGGCCGTCTGCTGAACAAGATGAACACGTTTTACGATTTCATCACGGCAGCGGAATATTTAATCGAAAACAAGTACACCTCGAAGGAGAAACTGGCAATCGAAGGGGGCAGCGCCGGAGGACTGTTGATGGGTGGAGTAACCAATATGCGTCCCGATTTATTTAAAGTCGTCATCAATCGCGTCCCTTATGTGGATGCAATCATTACGATGCTGGATGAATCGATACCGCTGGTTACAGGAGATTTTGAGGAGTTCGGAAATCCAAAGATCAAAGAGCAATACGAGTACATGAAGCTATTTTCGCCGATCGATAATCTGGCAGCGAAGGACTATCCAGCGATTCTGGTGCAGACTTCCTTGAACGACAGTCAGGTTATGTATTGGGAACCGGCGAAGTATGTGGCGAAGATGCGCTCATTGAAAACAGACAAGAATCCGCTCCTGTTGATCACCAACATGAGTGGAGGCCACGGTGGCGCATCGGGGCGGTACGATCGGCTAAAAAACACGGCCGTGAATTATGCCTTCATTCTGGATCAACTTTCTACGGTCAAATGATATAAGCTTGCAGGAAGAAGGAATACCTTGGCGCGAAGTGATCAAGCCCAACAAAGGAAGCTAACTGAAGGCCAGATCAAACAGGAGCGCGCACTCGCTCTTGTCATCTGGCTCGATATGCTGCTGATCGTCCCTTATTTGGTTGTCGCCATCTTGGTCGGTTCGCTGGCGATGATCGCAGAAGTCGTTCGCGGATCGCTATTGCTGATTGTTATCTGCTTTTCACTGCGCACGTTGCGCCGGGCTAATCGCGGATATTCCGGCGAATACGATTATGGTATCGGCAAGTTGGAGCGTGCCCTTTCAGGAGTTGTTGCGGTTCTGCTCCTATTCGCGGCAGGCTTCATTATCTGGCGCGCGTTTGTCAGCCAACCGGAATCACCATCTTCACCGTTTCTCGCAGCCCTGGCCGTCGTCTTCGTGAGTCTGAATCTGGGCATCAACTCTTACCCCCTTTTGCCTCTGTGGCGCGCATTGCGTGATCAGCCTTCTGTGATTGTGCTCTCTCACTTTCGCGCGCGGCTTGCCAAGGCTCTGGGTTCGATGGTGGTTGTCTCGTGTGTTGCGATTCACATGTATACCTCAGACCCGAGGATAGGACAAATCGCAGAAGGTGTCGGCGCTGTGATGGTCTCCGGATTCATGATCGTGGTAGCCATTAGCCTGTTGCGCGAGGTGTTGCCGGATATGCTGGACCGCGCTATTGCTGAGCCGATGCAGATACACGTTAATCAAACGCTGGCCAAATTCTTCGATGATTACGATGAATTGATCGCGGTGCGCACACGCAGGTCCGGCAATGTCATCCATGTTGAGATTACCCTGGGTTTTGCGCCTGATAAGACAATGGGCGAGTTACGCGGAGTTGTCGCACGGATCCAGGATCATCTTCAGCAAACAATCCCGAATAGCGATATCCTGATTGTTCCCCGCTCAACAACCAGAAGGAGCGCGGAGTAAACTTCCGGATTATTTTCTCCTTCTTGTTAACTGGACGCAGCTCTTGAAAACGCTAGTTCTTGGACACAATGCCCACCGGAACTTGCTTTTTTCATATAGTTGTATATACAATTAAATCATCATGGCACAAACGAGAAAAGTAAATGCGAAAAAGGAACGAGGAGCTGCGGAGCGTATGTCTCAAGAGTGCATCGCATTCCGGCTTCGGCTTCTGAATCGCGCGGTGACCAGGCTATACAACGAAGCATTTCGCAGTTTTGGGATCACCGTGAGTCAGTTGAACATTCTCGTTGCTGTGTGCCGAATGGGTACGGCAGAGCAACAGGCGATATGCCGGGCGCTGCACCTGGATAAGTCCACGCTCAGCCGCGACGTGATCAGGATGCTGGACCGCGGCTGGTTGCGGAGTTTGCCGGGCAAAGACGGCAGGAGCAACTGTCTGGCTGCGACTCCCAAAGGAGAAAAGCTGCTTGAAACAACCGTCCCCGCGTGGAATCAGGCTCAAGAAAAAGCGAAGTCGCTGTTGCGCAAGAAAGGTCTTCTCAGTCTGGAAAAAGCTGTGGTATCTCTCCGGGGTTCCACTCATTAAAAAAATGAATACGAATGTTGTATATACATCTTAGGAGGAATCATGACAACAAAAATAGAAAGTATCGTACACGCACATAAGGCTTTCATCCCTGCGGCCGGACATCATTTGTTTCTGCCGCTCTATGACCCGCTCGTGAAGCTCCTCGGCGGAGATAGCGCCAGAAAGCAGCTTGTGCTGCAGGCCTCGATTGGAACGGGAGAGCGGGTACTGGACGTTGGTTGCGGGACGGGGACTCTCGCTCTGTTGATGAAGAAGAATCAGCCGGATGTCGATATCACAGGAATCGATCCGGATCCCCGGGCGCTGGGGAGGGCAAAACGGAAGTCCGAAAAAGTTGGATTCGATATCCGGTTCGATCAGGGATTTGCGGAAAACCTTACCTACGCGGAAGACTCGTTTGACCGGGTGTTTTCTTCCTTCATGTTTCACCATCTGCAAAAGGAAGAAAAGGAGGGCATGCTCCGTGAAGTCCGCCGGGTGTTGAAGCCCAACGGCTACTTCCATCTTTTGGATTTTCACAGGCCGGAACAGAATCGCGCAGGAAGGTTTTCGCGCTGGATTCACTCGAGTCGTTTACTGGAAGACAATTCCGAAGCTCAAGTGCTCGCCTTGCTGCGCAGAGCGAACTTCACAGAGGCCAGTAAAGTAGAGGAAGGAACGATGCTCTTCTGGAGGACAGCTTTCTACCGCGCCTCATAAACCCCCACATGCACCAGGCAATTCAGTATTTTTGCTGCATTACCTGCCGGTAAACAACGTCTTCTCATCGACAAAACAGAGAGGATTGCCAAAAGGATCCTTCAAATAGAAGGACCGTTCTCCCCATGGTCTTTTTTCAATCTTCCCCATTGCCATTCCATGATCGATCTTGGTTGCGAGGCCGCCGACGCGAACAGCGCGCTCGTAAACAGCCTCCAGATCAGACACGGCGAAATAAATGTGGTCCTGATTCGCACGCGCATCCCATGGGTCGCCATCTGCTCTTGGATTCACGAGAGCCAGGATCACGCCGCCGCACGAAAAGTAATGGCGCCCGGGTGATACCTGTTGCCCCTGAATTCCCAGCAACTCGGTGTAATACTTCACTGCTTTAGCCATATCGGAAACCGGAAGGATTACGCGAAACAAACGCGGCACATGATTGCTGGAGGATTTTTCTTCGGTCCGGCCGAAAGAAAGTCCTATCAAGAAAGAAACCATGAGTAGTAAAAAAAATCTTTTAGAACAAATTCCCTTTGCGAGCATTGGAAGTCCTCCTTATTAGAGAATGCTATCATTGAGCCGTTGCGATACTAAGAGTTGGTTTCCACTCGATTTTTTCCGGCACGTTTTGCCTTATAGAGCGCATCGTCTGCCTTTGAAACCAGTTCTGCGGTTAGAATTCCATCCCATGATGTGGCCGCGCCCATGCTAACTGTGGTCTGCAAGATGCGATCCTGAACTGGAATCTTTAACTCGGCAATGGCGCTTCGCATTTTCTCAGCCACAACCACCGCACCGGCGCAGTCTGTCACCGGCAGCAGAACCGCAAATTCCTCCCCACCGTATCGGGCGACAGTGTCGATTTTGCGGCTGTTATCCCGAATCGCTCCGGCAACTGCTCGCAACACCTGGTCTCCCGCATGATGGCCATAGGTGTCATTGATGCTTTTGAAATTATCGATATCCACCATGAGCACGGAAAATGCTTTTTTCTCCCGGACGCTTCGCGAAGCTTCTGATGCGAGTCTCTCATCAAATACAGCGCGACGAAACAACCCTGTAAGAGAATCGCGCGTTGCCAGAGCAAACAGTCGCGCATTTTCAATCATGGCTGAAACCTGTAATGAAGCAAGACGGAGTTCCTCAAGTTCGGCGCGGGAAAGACGTTCCCCCGTTTTTTTCTTCCCAAGGCAAAGTAAAGCGTTTGTGCGATCGCGAAACGAGATCCCGAGCACGTGATCGTAACATCCGTTTGAGTCAGCCATTCCACCTTCAGCGATTGCACGGTTGGCATCAACGCTGTCGATGTGAGTCAGTTTCGGTTGATCTCCTGCCGAGCCCGCAAGGTGAAACGACGAACCATCCTCATTGACCACGTAAATTGCCACAGAATTCGATCCCATTCCTTCGGCAATGTGATCTGTGAAAACCTTGCACAGCACATAGATGTCTGTGTACTCCGCAACTCTTTCCACGATCTCCTTCGTCAGCTTGCGTGACACCATTCGCTCTGGAAAAAAGAGAGTGTCGATCAGAGAGCTCATATTGCGGATTACAGGCCACAAAATAACACCCAGGACAAGACAAACAACAGTGAATCCCCAGAGCGAATTTACCGCATTCGGAAACAGCAGTTGCGCGCTCAACACGATGATGTAACCGGCTGAAACAAGCAGTGCCAGAGTCACTGCAAGTAGAATCCCACGCCGCAGATGGACATTGACTCCAAACATTTGAAATCCGTGGATTGCCAGAAAGAATCCCACAGGTAGCAGAAAAATTACGAGCGTCTCCAAAGTTGAGTAAAGCGGCAGATTCATGAGACGGGGAGCCACCGCTGCGCTGAATCGAAATAAACCATACGGCATCAGGCCGGCGCAGACAGCAATGGCCTGACGCTTGGCTGACAGGGATGTAGAAAGGTATCCGGCATGCGCGACCAGCATTGAGCCTCCCAATGTTGCATAACCGTAAAACCCCAGGACCAGAATGCGAACAAAACGTCTCGACTCGGTGATGGAAGAAGGAAACGCGGCAATCCACCGCCCATCAATATTTGCATAAATGAACGTTGCAAAAATGGCAAGGGCAATCGCTGCAAGATAAGTGTTCCGGATGATAGAAGGATAGTGCCCGGCAACAGGTTTCTCTTCCGGCAGGAGAGAGCTCATGTGCAACAAGAGTGCAGACATCAGCATAAACACTGCGCTGTGAAGAAACGTGTAAAGCAGTTGCCCGAGCGTTTGAGCGCCCTTCGGAGGAAACTGGTAAAAAACAAAAGTGAACGCCACAAAAACAGAAACGGCAACAAAAACTCGAACGCGGTGGTCGTTTGGTCGAAGTCCGAAGCTGATTACGCTGAGCACTGCATAAAGAAGGACTGTTACGGCAAAAATCAAACGCTCCACCGCGCTGTATTCAGGGTAAATCAGGAAATAAACCGAAAGCACTACCCCGGCAAAAAAGAGGATCAGCAACGACCGGATCATCACCACCAATGTAGCATAGCCTGCATGAGATCCGCGGCGTGCTATACTCTATCCAGCGAAAAACGTTTGGCCCGATTTGCCTATCTAGGACAAAAATCCTGTAGAAAAAAGGCAACTCCTGTTGCGGAAAAACAATTGTAGTTGCTGAAACTTTTGAGCTTCCAGGATCGTACTCTCTCAGCATTTCGAAACCTATAGTTGGCAAAGAGCTTGCTCTTGATCAGCGAGAATAGTGAGGTGGGGTTATGATTTTTGCAAAATGGATTCGGGACTTTGTTCAATTTGTGCCATTTTTGATGCTTTGCGGAACACTTTGCGCGGCTCCAGCCTTTCAAGTCACGGAAACGGCGTTGTCTTTCGGCGATCTGACGTTTGGCCAAAGCAGAACGTTGAGCTTCAAGGTGATCAATCTACAAGCGACGCAGTTAACCGTAACCATGAGGCAGGTTACGGCTCTCTTTTCAATCAGTTTTGGTTCGGGATCACAGCTTTGTCAGCCATGCCAGTTAACGCTTGGTCCGAATGAGATCAAAGTAGTCGACGTCACTTTCCCTGGGACTCCGCGTTGTGTTCAAGTCAATACGCCGTTGACGGTTACAGAAGGATCGGATCAGGCATCTGTCTCCTTGAGTGCGAAGCTTCTATGTCCGGAACTTCAATTCGTTGGTACAGGCCTCAGCCTTTCGGTGCAAGGAAATGATATCAAGGCCAGTTTTTCCGTAATCAATACGGGCACGGTTCCATCGAACCTATGTGCAGGACAGGTCTTGAGGAATGGAACTGTCGTGCAGAATTTTGAGATTCCAGTTTTGTCCACATCGGTCCCAACGAATCAAAGAAGTTTCCAACAATTAATTCCTTCAAGTGCAGGTCAGAACAACATCGAAGTCCGCCTCGATACAAGCAATCAGAACCAGGAGGCGCAGGAAGATAGTAACAACAGAGACACCGCGACAATTACAATTGCTTCTGTTCCTGCTCCGCCGCCTCCCCCACCTCCGCAACCTGTGACGATCAAAGTAAGCAAAACCGGATCGGGTTCAGGAACAGTAACGGGAGAAGGAATCAATTGTGGTTCTGATTGCGCTTCCTCGGTTGACGCAGGCACGGGCTTCGAATTACGCGCTTTGCCGGCCTCGAATTCAACATTTAGAAAATGGTCGGCTGGAACCGGCTCCGCAGCCATTTGTAATGACTCTACCGTTCTGCGCTGCGCTTTCAGAGCGACTCAGAATTCCAGCATCACAGCCATTTTTGAATTAACCCAGTAAACAATACCATTTTGGCACCGTTTTGGTTCTTTTTGAACCGGTAAGTGCCAAAATGGTATCATTTTGGGCTATTTTGAACCGTTTTGGTCTCAATCTGGCATCCCCCATAAGTCTAAACTTTGATGAGAGCCCAGCAACCCTTGATTGCAAAAATCTGTCTGGCGAGATAGAGAGCATCCAGAAATGTAAATGCTAAGAAGGTGCCAAGGCTTGACTTTATGATGTAACAGTGGGAGCCAAGCCGGTATGCACTTCTCTTTCTTTGATTCACTTCGGTATTTGATAATCGTTCGACGTTCATAACGTTTCCTCCTTCACCTCTTGTATTAGCAACCGCTGTGCCATGGCAATAAAGCGACTGCACTCGACGAGCCTTGTTGCGCAGTCATGACCGGATTGACAAGCCGGAGTGGCAACTCAGTTAACAGAAGGGGAGTTAAAACGCAACTGTGGTTAACGTAAGAAATTTTTGGCAGATCTTCTGCTGCAACTTGAATATCAGGAAGAGTAGGACATGTTCGCGGTTTGTAGCGCCGGCTTCCAGCCGGCCGGCGTTACGAAAGTTCATCATTTCTTGGAATGGATATTCAAGCGCTTCATCATTTTCCGCAAACCAAAGCGGCTGATTCGGAGCGATTTTGCTGTTGCACTCAGGTTGCCACCGTGTCGATTCAGAGCGCGTAAAATCCATAATTTGCTGGTCTCGTCCAGTTTATCTTGCAGGTCAATCGAGTCCTCGCTGTGCGATAGAACATCCGGCTGAACCACATCGTATTGGGACGGCTCTTGTGCCAATTTTCCCGGCGCTAAATGGAGGTCCAGCATCTCGCCAGGATGGGCCATCGCGACCATCGCATTCAGGAGATTGATTAACTCCCTCACGTTACCTGGATAGGAATAGGATGTCAGGATAGAAAGAAGTTTTTTGCTGATTCCCGCGATCTGCTTTTTCTCGCGCTTGCAAATCTGTTGCAGCAGTCCAATGATCATCAGTCCCAGGTCCTCTTTTCTTTCACGCAAAGGAGGGATCATTATTTCTAAGGACGCAACTCGATGATACAAATCTTCTCTTAATTTTCCTGAGCGGATCAATTCCTGGGGATCTTCATTTGTGGCGCAGATGAGCCGGAAATCAACTTTAGCCGGAACATGTTTCCCAACCGGGGTTACCGCCTTTTCTTCAATGGCCCGTAGTATTTTAGCCTGAAGCTCAATCGGAAACGCACTCAGCTCATCCAGGAACAGAGTCCCTTTGTCTGCTAACGGGATCTTGCCGGTTCTTTGACTTACAGCCGTGGCAACTCGTTCCCCGATTCCAAAAAGCTCGGCCTCCATTAGATCAGCCGGAATGGCTGCGCAATTCACTGCGACGAAAGGTCCGCGCGAGCGGTTTCCGGAAAGCTGAATCATTTTTGCGAACAATTCCTTTCCAGTGCCAGTCTCCCCAATGAGCAGAACGCTGATGTCGCTGTCTAAAATGGAATGGATCTTTTGAAATATTTGTGCCATCTGCGGAGATTTTCCCAGTATCATTCCTTCAGGTACGATCAACCTGCTCGATGCAAAAATATTCTGATTTTGCGCTTCTTCGATGCTTGCAATTTTGTCGGTCCTCACTGTTTCTTTTGGAGAAGCTTTTGATTCGAGGAGCTGTACCAGTTCGTTCTGATCCGACTTCGAAACTCGCAATTCGACAATTCCCGCCTGAACCAGATCACCGGCCTTGATTTCTGATTCCACGACACTCAAACCATTCAGTCGTGTTCCGTTGGTACTGCCGGAATCCTTGAGGAGCCACTGATTCTCTTTTCGAACCAGTGTGAAATGATGCCGCGAAACTCCTTTATATGGTAAATAAAGCTGGTTTTCCGGTAAGGAGCCGGCCTTGATTTCAGTCAGGTTTTCCGTGAGAGGAAATTCGATGATTTTTCCGAAGCAATCCGCAATCAAAATCAACATCGAACATTAATATTAACCTGAAATAGACCGCAAAATCCGGTTGATAGGTTTTTGACTTCTCCTGTTGTGCAAAGTAGCATCGTTTCGAACGGCGCGATCTGTCGCGCAGGAGGTTGCTATGAAACGGGTGCTTCTACTTTATTCGTTCCTCATCCTGTTTAGTTATGTTTGTTTTGCAGAAATCCCGGTTCACACCTATTCCATCGTGGCGAGGGACCCGGAAACGGGAGAAATGGGTGTTGCAGTCCAATCTCATTACTTTACCGTTGGTCCTGTAGTACCGTGGGCAGAGGCAGGCGTCGGGGTTGTGGCAACGCAATCTTTAGTAGACGTATCTTACGGCCCTTTGGGGCTTCAGCTAATGCGAGAAGGAAAAACAGCGGAGGAAGCCTTGCAAGCTTTACTTTCGATCGATAAAGGCAAGGATGGACGTCAGGTTGCGATGATTGACGCCAAAGGGAACGTTGCAGCTCATACGGGACCGAAATCGATTGCTGCTGCCGGCCATCAGTCCGGAACAAATTTTTCCGTACAGGCGAATTTGATGGCAAGCGAAAAGGTGTGGCCTGCCATGGCCAAAGCTTATCAGAGCACAAAAGGAGAGCTTGCCGAACGATTGATTGCAGCTCTCGATGCTGCTCAGGAAGCCGGCGGCGATATTCGCGGCCAGCAATCCGCGGCGATCGTTGTCGTCAGCGGGAAGAAGACCGGCAATTTCTTTACAGATCAACTTGTCGATCTTCGAGTGGACGACCATCCCAAACCACTGCAAGAACTCCGGCGGTTATGGAATATTCAGAAAGCCTACCGCCATCTTGGTAACTCAGATGAATTCATCGAAAAGAAAGACTTCAATTCCGCGAAGAAAGAGTACGACGCAGCGATCGCTCTTTATCCGGATAATGAAGAACTTCCCTTCTGGTATGCACTTGGAATTTACAGGGCCGGCAATCAAAAAGAGGCTCTGGAAATATTCGGAGAAGTTTTCGCCAAAGATCGTGTCTGGTATGAATTGATTGATCGCCTTCCGGCGTCCGATCTGCTTCCGGCAGCCGACGTTCCGAAAATCAAAGCGGTGGGTCCATCAAAATAGGTGAACAAGTCTGCTTGTGTTGCTCTCCTTGTTCTGACGATTTCTGCGTGCTCACCTCCGGCGCCGAAAAACGAACCAGCACTCTTTACGGAAATCACCCGGCAATGCAATTTGCAGTTCCAACATGACCCGGGGATAGATGGAACCTATTTCATGCCGGAGTCTCTTGGCTCGGGCGCTGCTTTGTTCGATTACAACAATGACGGATCGTTGGACGTCTATCTTGTGAACGCTGGA
>JAKEFK010000245.1 GCA_022616075.1 bacterium | reverse complement strand
GTAAAACCCGGCATTACGGGATGGGCTCAGATTCATGGCAGAAACGCTACGTCATTCGAAGAACGATTCAAGCTGGATGTGTGGTATGTTGATCATTGGACTTTTTTCTTCGATGTAAAAATCTTATTTCAAACATTTGTTACAACATGGAGGCGGGAAGGAATCAGCGCCAAGGGACATCCTACGATGCCGGAATTTCTCGGCTCTGAAACTAAACCGCTGCCGGGGCGGCACACAGAATGAAGAACGGCATTTTTTTGATTCTAATATTAATAGGTTTTTCAACAAATGCATTTTGTCAGGTGACGAGCACGCGCGAACCAGAACAAACATTGGCTAACGTGATACCGGAGAATCGCACAAACAGGGCCGAAAGTGCGGTAAAGTCTATGGTCGAATCGCACAGAATAAAGCTGGGGATTTTTCGACTCAGACCGAACATCTCTTTTCGAACTGGATTCGACACCAACGCTCGATACGAACATGACGACCCCATTGCAGATGTCTTTGCCGTCTTGACTCCGAGTTTAAGTGCCGCGGTGAAATTGGGACGGCAGAGCTTTTTCCGGATCGTCGAAGATGTACATCTCGTCTATTATTTCAAACTGGATGAGCGAAGAGATATCTTCAATACCACCAGGGGAGAATTCGTAACCGGCACCGACCGGATGCTGTTTACCGTGGACGCTAGATATGTGCAACGAACAGAAACTGTGGATGATGAAGTGGACGTTCCTGTTGATCAAAAAACGACGGATGGTGGAATACGACTCGATTATACGCTTAGCGATAAAATCGATTTAAGACCAAGTTTGAGAATAAGGCACACCGAGTTGGAGGCGGCAGAAGAAATCAATGCTAACATCCCCCAGCTCAGAAGCAATCAAACTATAAGAGCGGGACTCGGAGTTGACTATTACCTCCGTCATACTACAAAGTTATCCACGGATCTTTCAGTCGGCAAGTCGGAGGATTTGGATTCTGAAAGATCGACCACGTTCTGGCAAGTATTGGTAGGACCAACTTTTGTCAAGCCTCGATATGTCTTTCACTTCCAGGTCGGTTTTGGTCAATCACAACCAGAAGACGAAGATCAGGCTAAAAACAGATTCCTGTTGGATGGAAGCATTGATTTCCGACTATCAAGAAGATTCAACATCGGTGCTTTTGCCAGCCGTAGTTTTGAGACCTCTGCTTTTTTGGGGGATGGGCGGCAACGAGTTGTCACAAGGGGTGGTCTTCGGAGCGCCGTCAGGTTGCATTCCAGAGTTACACTCAACTCAGATTACACGATCGGATCCAACGATTACGGCGACGATTTTGTGGATGGAACTCCAGTGAGAAATGATACGTTTCAAACCGCCAGGATTCTTGCTTCTTTTAGAATCATCCGGTTCGTCTCCTTACAAGGAGGATTGGAATACTTAAATAGAGATTCAGATATTCCAGGGCTTTCGAAAGAGAGATTCGCGTATATCATCGGCGCGGGGGTTTCCTACAGTTTCGATTTTGATGCACTGTGGGGGGCTGACGATGACGAAAACTAAAGTTGTTCGATACTCGCGGCGGGCACCTTAGATTGTTTATAGTTCGCAATCAAAGCCTTTAAACAATCAATGACCCGCTCCGGATCGCCTAGAGAGGAAGCTCTTTCCATCTCACGAACTTTTTTTCTCAAAAAGATTGAATCAGGCTGCCGGGTTTGGCGAATTTTAACGATCTGCTGAATTGTAGAAGGTTCTTCAATTTCATCATTGGCGACTAATTCTTCATAGAGTTTTTCACCTGGTCGCAGGCCGGTATAGACGATTGGAATATCGACATCCGGAATCAAACCTGAGAGCCGAATGAGGTTTCGGGCCATTTCACTTACCTTAATTTGATCGCCCATCCGCAGGACATACGTCAAAGCATCTCCCCCCATTGTAGACGCGTACAACACTAGTTGAACCGCTTCAGGAATCAACATAAAGTAGCGTTGCATCTTGGGATCCGTTACCGTGACCGGCCCTCCCTTCTTTATCTGCTCTAAAAACAGGGGGACAACACTTCCTTTGCTTCCGAGTACATTCCCAAAACGAACGGCGACGAAGGATGTCATACTGTGATCAGCCAGAGTAGTGATGATCATTTCCGCCACTCTTTTGCTGGCTCCCATCACACTGGTCGGATTGACTGCTTTATCAGAAGAGATGAAAACAAACTTCCCGACTCCACAGGCCACTGCAGCTTTCGCGAGGACGCGCGTGCCTGTTACGTTGTTCTTAATGGCTTCACAAGGATTGACTTCCATCAAAGGAACATGTTTGTGAGCAGCCGCATGAAAAACTACGTCTGGCGTATGCGTCCGGAAAATCTGATTTACAAGAATCCGGTCTGTAATGTCGCCAACGATTGTACGCATGTTGTGCCCATTTCCATTTCTGGTTAATTCACTCGCGATCCAATGCAAACCATTTTCGTACCGGTCATAAAGTATCAGTTCACATGGATTCAGTTTCGCAATTTGCCGGCATAATTCCCCGCCGATCGATCCGCCGGCTCCCGTCACAAGCACACGTTTTCCTTCCAGCATCTTCCTGACGGGCGTCAGATCCAGACTCACGGGCATTCGGGTCAAGAGATCTTCAACCGCTAGTTTGCGGATCTGGCCTACCGTTACTTTTTCGTCGTAAATATCCCTTAGGTTGGGTGTGGTTTTTATGGGTATGTTGAATGGTTCCAGATGTCTCAAAACCTCTCGCACAACACACGGTTCTGCGCTCGGAATCGCTAAAATTACTTCCTCTACTCTCCGGTCCGGAATGATACTGGAAAGGGAATTTCTTGTTCCGAGAACGGGAACGCCATGAATGCTTTGTCCTGCTTTGGCGCCATCATCGTCCACAAACCCGATGGGATTGTAACGGTATTGCGGATGATTCTTCATATCACGAACGATCATTTCTCCCGCATCACCTGCACCATAGATCAGCACCCTTTTCCCTTTTGCGGTTCGAATGAATTCCCGATAGATTCTCCAGGGCAGGCGGATTCCTCCAAGAAAAAACACAAGCAGGATGGAATCGATGATAAAGATGGAACGCGGATAGGCTGGAATTCCAAGAATAAAATGAGTTAGAACAAAAAAGATCGTGCTTCCAATAAAGGTCGCTGAAAGGATGCTCCAGAGCTCCCAGATCCCGGTGTACCGCCACAATCCTCGATACAGATGGTAAACGAAAAACAGAGACGCCCGAATCAAGATCAGAACCGGCAGCATATCCTTCATTAATTCAAAGGATTTTGGAGGAATCTCTCCATCAAAGCGAAGCCAGAAAGCAAGATAGTTGGAAAGCGCAATTAACACAAAGTTTGTCAGCACGATCAAAGGCAGACGATGCCTGATGATGAACTTACTGAAAGACGCGCGAAGATAATCCATTATTTCCCGGTTTTTAAAATAATTTCTATAATTCGTTTCTGATCGAGAAAAGAAAGCTGGGAGCCACTGGGCAGACAGAGTCCCGTTTGAAAGATTTTTTCTGATACCTCCCGTCCCCGCATCCGATACCCACTAAAGACAGGCTGCATGTGAAGGGGCTTCCACACCGGCCTTGCTTCGATGTTCTCAGCCTCCAGCGCCAAACGAACATCTTCACGGCTTGCTCCGAAAGCTTTCGCATCGATTGTAATACAAGTAAGCCAGCGAGTACAGAGCCCGTAAGATGCCTCCGGCATGAATTGAATTCCGGGGACCGTTCCTAAAGACTTCTGATATGTTTCAAAATTCCTTCTACGAGCTTCGATTCGCTCGTTTAAAACACTGAGTTGTCCCCGGCCGATAGCGGCCAGAATATTGCTTAACCGGTAATTGTAACCAATCGTCGAATGCTGATAATGGGGAGCCGGATCTCTTGCCTGTGTGGCCAGGAAACGGGCGCGTTCTATAAGTGACGCATCGCTGGAAACCAGCATGCCGCCACCTGATGTGGTGATGATTTTGTTTCCATTAAAAGAAAAGACAGCCATCTTTCCGAAAGCGCCGGCTTTTTGATCTCCATAAGTTGCTCCGAGCGCTTCTGCCGCATCTTCAATGACCGGAACATCGTAATGCCTGCTGATTTCCAGGATCTTCTGGTAGTCTGCGCACTGACCATAAAGATCAACGGTAACAATCGCTTTCGGCAATTTTCCTTTCCGTGCGCATTCGGACAACTCTTCGGCAAGAAGCCCGGGATCGATATTCCAGGATTTTTCTTCCGAATCGATAAAGACGGGCCGTCCGCCTTCATAAACGATGGCATTCGCGCTGGAGCAAAAACTGAATGTGGGACAAATCACCTCATCGCCCGGTTGAACTCCGGTCAACCGCATTGCTATATGGAGTCCCGCTGTTCCCGATGAGAGGGCTGCAGTGTAAGGAACGTTCAAATATTGCGCAAACTCTTTTTCAAAGGCGTCTACGTGCGGCCCGAGAGGGGCTATCCAATTGGATTCAAACGCGTCTTTGACAAATTCGAATTCGATGCCACTCATATGCGGTGGCGACAGATAAATTCGTGAATGATTCGGCATTAGCATTCAAATGGCGTAGCCGAATGGGTTCGCCCCACCCCGCCAATCGCATATCTTAACACAGCGGAGCGAGTCGTTCAGTTCCGGCGAACCTGTTTTGGTTTCTTCTGGCGACTCTGATTTAGTTCAATCTTGGCCAGCATCTTTCTTGCTTGACCTTCTGTTTCCGGATGCCTGAGTGCGGCTTCTGCATACTGTTTCGCGAGTTCCAGTTCCCCGAATTTCATCGCTTGCTCAGCTGTTTTCATGTTCAAAGAAGGCTCGACTTCTTTCGAATGCAGCTCCTGAATTGTTCGAAGCCATTCGTGTTTGGTCTCTGGACCTTTCCTTGCGAGAACCTGGGCGAGAATAGGTAAAGTTTCCGTTGTCCTGGGCGTGACTCGGATGATCTCCTCAACACTGACTCTTTCGCCGGCAATTGCAAAAAGTTGATGCAGTGTCTCAGGCTGCATCTTAACGGCTTCTTGAAAATACAATAAGGCTTCTGTCTGGTTGCCCGTTTGTAGGAAATAGTTCACGGCTCTCACATAAAGTCTCACGCTTGAGGGATTTCGCTCCAGTGCGCCCCGCATGAGCTTCCCGGTTTGATCTTTGCAGCATTCCAGGTATCTCAGGTGAATGAAATAGTCCAGGAAAATATTGTAATCAGCAGGAGATCTGACAAGAGCTGTACTATAAAGATGATGTACCTCTGAAGGAATGTGAGACCGGAATTGCAAGCGGTACGCGGCGTCAGCGCAATATTCTCCACTGTGGAGCCCGGTCCCGAACATTCTTCCGGGTTTGTTTACTGCAAGCAAGCTGTCCGCGTAGACCAGCAGGCACAAAAAGGAGTAGGCAGCAAGAAGAGCGAGCGAAGCAACGTAAGGAAAGACGGCGTTCGTCTTAGCTGGTTTTGTCTTCGGCACCTGGTGTTCTCCAGAATAAGGCCAGGATCACTACACTGTTGATCGCAATCGCAGGGATTTGGATTCCGAAATCGGTCAGACTGTGCAATCCCAGGCTTACCAGGGAACAAAAAGCTCCCAATTGGATCAGCAGAATGCGGCTGATTGACCTTTTCATTAGATTACGCAAGCGGCGCAATATTAATAGAAACAAGCCCGCAAAGAGGAAGAGCATGACAATTCCATATTCAGATAAAAACTGCAGGTAATCATTATGCGCGTACCGGTAAATGTCATTGGCGATGAAGCTTCTATACATGGGAAACATTTGCATAAACGTTCCTGCGCCGGTTCCGGCTATGGGGAAATCCAGAAAGATTCGAGCAGTGTCGCGATATAACAATAGCCGGGCTCTTTCCGCTGTAAATTCAGTTGAAATTTTTGCAAACCGCGCAAACAATGGCTCCCAGATCACACCAAGAGCAACGGCTGCGCCAAGAAAGAACAACAAAAGAACGAAAAGATTTCGAGAAAGACCCTTATTGAGTAAGCCATATAACAAGAAAAACGTTACAACCATCACAGTGGTGAATAAGATTCCGCTTCTGGATAACGAACAAGCGATGGCAACCGGTATGAGCATCGTTATGAGAGGCAGTAGCAGGACCTTGGTTCCCTCATTTTCCAGAACTCTACCGATTCTTTCTTTTAGGGACCGCCAGACTCCCCTGCCGGCCTGATGAAGATATCCGGCGATGAGAGCAAAAAGTAACGGGAGTGACATTTCCAGATAGGTAGCGTAGTGATTTCGGTTAATAAATGTTCCGGTCGCAACGTCGAAATTCACTTTTTTCTTAAAAGCAAAAATGTGCTGATGTCCCGTGTAAAATTCCGAGAGACCGTAAGCCGCCTGAAATGCGGCCGAACCGAGCACTGCTATGAGAATGAAACGATAGTAATCATTTGACGGAACTCCGTTAATGATCACCAGGTAAAGAAAAAAATAAGCTGTGTACTCCAACAATTTCGAAAAAGTGAGAAATGCATCGAGGGAAATCGGATGAAATGAGATTTTCGTTTCCGCTGCCTGAGCCGCTGTTTCGTAAAGATGAGCTGTTTGAGGCGAAAGAATCTTGCTGACAAAATGCGGTAAAGGGAGTACCTGAAAAACGAGAACACTCAGTAACGCAAGCGCCAGCAATTCAAATTTTGTGTTGCGGACAGGATACCTGAAGACCGAGTAGAATTTCGTCTGTAGCCGTGGCTCCGGACTTGTCTCTTCCACAAGGTTTGTAGCTTCGTATTTTCTCGGCCACTTTCCAAAAGTAAGAACTTGCAGTATCAGGCCCGCAAAGGGATGTCGATGAAAATAAGGAGTGCGAAGATACGCCTCCCGTTCTTCCTTCTGATGCTGCCGGAACAACGATAGATACTCCGGATCTCCCAGGAAAAGCAGTTTCGTCAACCATAGGAGAAAGCAGAGGCCGGCCGCTATTTCCATCCAGAAGATGGATCGCGGTTCGACCGAACCAAATGGCAGGGGGACCAGCAAAATCAGCAAACAAACGAGGGTGATAATGGCTCGATCCAGAAATCTGGTCGCAACACTATCCTTATAAAATTGATGCAATGAGAAGCGTTTCAAGCACTATTCCTGTTAGCCTTCTCCCTTCCCCAAACTAATACTTTCTATTCAAGAGCCGGAAAAACATTTTACAGTGGAGAAGCGGACAGAACAATGCGTATATCTATGCAAGCAATTGTTTGGCCTTTTCCTGAATGACCATTTCGATCCGGCTTTTGAAAGGTAATGCTGCGAAAGGCAAACTGCTTTGAATTTGGACTTCACGGGTATCGACCCGGACTGTTCCGGAGATATCGAAGCCCATAACCTTAAAGCCAAATGCACCGTTGGCGCCGGTCCATTCTTCCTTCACATCTGTCACTTTGTCAGCAAACTGCGCCTTGATATCGGTCACAAGATTTTTGATGCGGCGCACGGCCTCTTCGGGTTTCAAGGAATGGGGAACAGCCAGATTAATCGTTGGCATAGATCATCTTGCTTTTCTGAGTTTCTTCCGATCTTCTACCCGGGCCATCGGTTTATTATCCCGCGCCATCTGCACACTCTTTTGCAGCGCGTCCATCAAATCGGTCACTTTGGGACGCTGAGTCGGCGTTACCACGGTCAGTTTCCGTCCATGAATTTTTGCTTCCAGCATCTCTTCCATCTTACTAATGTATTCGTTTTTGAACTCTTCGATATTCAATGGCTCCGAAAGGCTTTCAATCAATTGCTTGGCCAGATCCAGCTCTTTTGCCCTCAGCTCCGTGTCTTTACTGACCCGAAATTCGTTCTCGCGGATCTCGTCCGAATAGAGCATTGTATGAACAAGCAATCCATCCATACCGGGACGAATCAAGACAAGGTATTCATGGTTCCTCATCACCAATCTTCCGACCGCGGCTTTCCCCATATCTTCCATCGCTCTGGCCAACAGCGCGAAGGCTTTTTCGCTCCCCTTATCTGCGCCTACATAGTAAGTGCGCTCGAAATAGATAGGATCAATCTCGTTGATTTCCACAAATTTCAAAATATCCAGAATCGAGCTGGATTCCGGTTTGACTGACTTTATGTCCTCTTCCGTGACAATGGCGTACTGGTTCTTTTCGTACTGATACCCTTTGATCAGCTCAGAACGTTCCACAACGCGCTCGCATTGCGGACAGTAGTTCTGTAAGTTGATTCGGCCCCGGCATTCATTGTGCAAAAGATTAAATGAAACATCATGAGAAGCTGTCGCCGTAAACATTTTGACGGGAATTGAAACCAGCCCGAAAGATATTGTTCCTGTCCATACTGATGTCGCCATTCTGAGCCTCCTTTAGCAAGTGACCAGTGGTCATTTATATCTTAACTTGAATAGACGCACGAGACCATTATCGTACTTCATCTCTAAATAGTCGGCCTGAACCGGGTCAAATCGACCACGGGACAACCTGGCTTCGTCGGGTCCCCAAAAAAGCCAGTTTGCGCCTGTTTTTCCAAACAACTGGCGCGATAGGAGGTGCGTTGCGGGTGTGGAGAAAAATGCAACAACAAGTTTGCTTTTCTCATAATGTCGCGCTGTCTGTATTCGCTGGGCAATAACAACTGGTCTCCCCGCGTAGGCAATCAGGAAATTTCCACTCGCCTCAGTGGAAAGGATTGCTTCGGTTGGAGCTGCCAGATCTTTTAAACTGCGCATGGGGCTCAATAACTGGTCCGGCATGTATTGGGGAGGCGATTGGCGAGCTATGGCAGCCAGGTCATTTCGCAGCGGAGTAAAGTGCGAAAAGGTCAGGGTTACTAATACAATAGTTGCAATCAGTGTCTGGATCACCGGCCTTGAGAAAACATTCAGCAGACGCAACAACCCGAAGGCAGCGAAAAGTGCCGTCAGGACAGGAAGACCCTCTAAAAAGCGCTCCTGAAAGCCCAGAGGGAGATGAGAAAAGAACAGAGAGGCTATGATAAAGCTCAGGGAAAGAGTCGCCAGGATTCTGTTCTTCGCAAAAAAATATCGCCCGCCCACAATGCCGAATGGCAGGAGAAATCCGAGCGAACTGATCAGACGTGGCCACTCCGGTGTGGGCAACACATGCTGCCGGTTCCATTCTTCGTAAACGGGAATATTTCGAAGAGAAACGAATTGATACGCAACCGCTGCCAGCGAACCCACCACGAGCGGCGCCACTCCGAACCATTTTCTAAAGTCTGTTTCTCCTTGAAACACGATTGCTGTGAAGAGAAAAACGGCGATAACAAATCCAAGAGGCGCAAGACTGAAAGGACGATCAAAACCGAGCCACAATCCGCACAGGCCGCTGAGAAGACCGTAGAACAATTTTCTTTCTCCGTTCCAGATCCTTTCCACAAGAAGCAAAATCGATAGAACAAGGGACAGAGAAAGAGAATAAAGCGGGGGAGAAACCAGGGTCAAAAAAGTTGAAGTCTCCACGATCCGCAAATCGGGCGGATCCTTCACGAAGTGCGCCCAACCTAATCCGGATCCGAAAGTCATCAGCAGAAAAGCGATCAAACGTTCCCGCTGAGAGACAAACAGCCTCATCGCAAAGGCGGCGATCAAAAGAAGAAGACAAAAGGAAGTGAGCACTCTTCCGATTTCCAGCAGATGGACGTTCGAGAGTGAAGGAAAAAATCTTCCGGTCAAACCAAGCAGCATCCACAGAGGCCGGACTTGGAAGTGAGGGTGTGGCTCGGCCGTGAACAGATTCCGCATACGCAAATGACCCTGCCGCGCCTCTTCAATCATGCTGAGATAGCCGTTTACATCAGCAGTATTGCGAGTAAGGATTCCGGTCCAGGATCCGCCGGGTGGAGGGAATAAAATACCGGCCGCTGATGGAATGGAAGTGATCAAAAGAGCTGCAAAAACAGCAATCCAGAGCGTTCGATCCATGAGTAAAAGTAGCGGGCGAGGCGCCCGAGACTGTCCGAAAAGTCCGGAATTGCTGCGCTTTAGTGGTAGCGCGGGGATCTTTGCCCGCAAAGGCTTGTCGAGTCTACAGGTCTTTGCGGACTGGAAGTCCGCGCTCCAGCTGACTTTTCGGACAGTCTCGTCCGCGATACTTTGCTACCTTACCATTAAACTACGGATCGGGTCTGCTGTAATCCAGCGCAACTCTCCAGTTATCTTCGTTCCTCCAGACTCGAACGTACACACCCGCAAAAGTTGGACATTTAAATGAACCAAACGTGTAAGCAAGATCCGTGCTTGCAGCAATCTCCAATTTTTCGCGAGTAAATGTGCAGGGATCAGTGGATAGAGGTTTCGCTGACTCGAGACCACGCCTGGGCAATGCCTGATTTCTCAAAATAATTACGTCTTTAGCAAAAAACTTTGAGGAGTAAGATTGGGACAACTCTTGATCCACTTTTATCAAACTTTGTTGCTCCGAGTTCTGCGTTTCGATGGAAACAACTTTCCCCTTGCCGGTTCGCGAGGTCACGGAAACCTTGGCGTCCAGTTTGTCATGATTAATTCCTGCATCCAGCACAACTTTCCAGGCTTGATCCGATTGCTTTTTCCAAACCGAAAAGAATTGACCGTAAGAGGAAGGGGCTTCTTCGGAAGAGGCTGCATAGGTAAAGGGTCCGGTTGTAAAACCTAAATCTCTAGCGCCGGAAACTTCGGCATAGGAAGGCTCCCATTTTAGTAATCCGGGAGTCGGAGGCTGCCCGGCCATCCACTGTTTACCCTGTACGGTACGAGGTCTAAAAAGGACGGAATCGTCTGCCAGAAACGCCAGAAAAGCATCCTTAATTCCCTTTTCAGAAGCCAATCGGGCAAAGGCTAGTTCGGATTCAATCAGTGAAGAAACGCTATCTTGTGTCTGCACTCCTGCAGCAACGATGAAAAGTGTAGAAAGAAGGATAAGCCAGCGCTTTCTCAGCACTCAGCACTCATTGCTCAGCACTTAGAATCATTGGCACGTAGCAGTAGCTGTTACCGACTCAGACGAAATATCGTTCGGTCGCGTTACGTGCATCGTAACCGTAACAGATCCGGACGCTGTAAGAACTACACTGTCCTGGATCACAACGCCGCCGGGCACCGGTAGATTGACGTTTTGCGGTGTGCCGTTTCCTGTACTTCTTTCCCAGACGTAGGTGATCAAGCCTGCACCGTTTGTTTCGATCAACCCACTGAACACAAAAGTATGCGGGCACGTTCCGGTAAAGTTAGCATTGTCCACAGTCAAGTCGACATCGGTGACACGACCGCCACCAGGAAATTCATCATCATTTTCACTGCACGATACGAACGTCAAGGCGATCGTACTGAAGAGAATTGCGACGATGAGACGTTTATAAAAATCTTTCTTCAACATGTATTTACCTCTCGATCCAATCAATATATGCCGGTTGCCAAACTCGAGCAAGATCTATGCCCATCATGAATCTTCGGAGATTCGGTGAGTCGGTGTCAAAAATCAGGAAAAGTCTCAAATTTCTGAGTGTAGACAGTGTAGTGGCAGAGCATTTGCCGTTGTTTTTGAATGGGCGTTTGATCGCACCGCACGATGTTCGCATTAGCTTGACTTATTCCCGGCGCGCAAATGCTCTGCTTCGTCTCCGATACTGCAGAGCATTTTCACACCGATCATAACTTCGAGCAAGGGCCACGTACAGTTACATAATCTGCGCATACAAGTCGAATCGAAAATGCTCTGCCACTACTCTCACGCGAGTGATTCACAAAAAGCCTGAACATTTTCCGCCTTTTGCAAACGTTCGAGCAGGACTTCCAGAGCATCATCCGGTTTCAATGTGGACAGATGCCTGCGCAATTTGTGAACGGCAATCAGCCATTCCGGTGGAAGAATTTTTTCTTCTTTCCTTGTGCCGGATAAACTGAGATCCACCGCAGGAAAAATACGGCGATCTGCGATTCTCCGGTTTAAAACGAGTTCCATGTTTCCTGTGCCTTTGAACTCCTGAAAGATGACTTCATCCATCCTGCTCCCTGTGTCAATCAATGCTGTTGCAACAATGGTTAGACTGCCGCCATGTTCCAGATTTCGCGCAGAACCGAAAAAACGGCGCGGAAATTCAAGCGCGCGGCTTCCGATCCCGCCACTGAGGGTTTTGCCCCTGTTTTGTTCCTCTCGATTGGAAGCGCGTCCGAGCCGGGTCAACGAGTCGAGTAGTAAGAAAACGTCCTTTCCGCTCTCAGCAAGCATGCGAACGTATTCAAGAGTCAAACGTGCGATTCGCAAATGCGATTTAGCTTCCTTATCGGAAGAAGATGCGATTACCGAACCGCGGACGGATCGCTTAAAGTGGGTGACTTCTTCGGGCCGCTCATCAACCAAAAGGACAACTAAATGCGTTTCGGGATGATGCGCCGCAACAGAGGATGCAAGATTCATAAGAAGGGTTGTCTTCCCGGTTCTCGGTGGAGCTACAATCAACGCGCGTTGCCCTTTTCCGATCGGTGTCATGAGCTCCAACAATCGCATGGAACGATCCGCCTGAGAAGTGCTGGCCGGCGTCAAAACAAATCTTTCTTCAGGATCAATGCTGATTTGCCGGTCGAATGGAACTGCTTCCTCGGAGGTTTGGCTGCCAATGATCTCGAGTATCTCAGTCACCGCTTTGCGGTCCCCTGCCATGGCACGGATGGTCATCCCACTGCGAAGCACTTTTTGACGGATCATCGATGAAGAAATAAAAGCGTCCTCTTCGGAAGGCATCAGATCATTTTCCAGTTTGCGCAAGAAGCCGATTCCTGTTGGCAGAACTTCCAGGATTCCCGAGACTTCTTGAGGTGGACCCGATGGTTTGTGTGGATGGCGCGGCGCGTGTTGCTGCGAATGCGTTCGCGGTCTGTGCCTGCGGTTGGAATGAGTTCGCATAGATCCTGAGGGGCGTCTCAATTGGGCTCCTCTAATGGATTGATGGTAGGGGCAGGCCTTGTGCCTGCCCGCATAGAATTGTGTTCGGCCACACGGGCAGGGACAAGCCCTTCCCCTACCGACTTCATGTTAAGCTTTTGTTGTATGAAAAAGTTCATTCTCTTTATCCTTTGTTTCATCCTCGTATCTGTGGTTCAAGCACAGACGCAGACACAAAGTCAGCCTGCTCCGCCTCCTGCCACTGATATTTTTCTACTTCATTTGAAAAACTGTAAATTTGATTCAGCTGATGTACGCAACATCACACAGAGAAAAGGTTACGACAATCAGCCTCGTTTTCTGCCCGATTCAAGAAAACTCTTTTACACTTCCATCGGTGATGATGGCCAGGCAGACATCTATCTTTACGATGTGGCCAAAGCCGCCGCCAGCAAAATAACGGCAACGGCCGAGAGCGAATATTCGCCTACGCTCACCCCGGACGGCCAATTCTTTTCAACAATTCGTGTCGAAAAAGACAACACTCAAAGACTATGGAAGTTCCCTTTAAACGGTGGAGACCCGGTTCTTATTTTAGAGCAAATCAAACCAATCGGCTACCACGCCTGGATTGATTCCAATACCGTTGCCCTCTTTATCCTGGGTGAGCCTCCCACCCTTCAAATTGCTGATATTGCTTCAGGAAAGTCCTCCCTGATTGCATCAAATATAGGTCGGTCGCTGCACAAAATCCCAGGAAAAACTCAAATCAGCTTCGTGCAAAAACTGACAGGACAGAAAGGAACAATTAAAGAATACGATCCCGAAACCAAACAAACAAGGGACCTGATACCGCTCTTTCCTGAAACTGAAGATTATACATGGTCTGGGGCAGGAAGCATCTATACCGCAAACGGCTCCAAAATCTATTCCTGGAATCCCGAAAAAGACAAGGACTGGAAAGAAGAGGTTGATCTTGCGTCAGCAAGATTGACAAAAATCACCCGGATGGCGTTCAGCCCCGACGGCAACTGGATCGCCCTGGTTGCCGAAGAGTAGTAAACAAAGTAGCGTGGACGTCTCGTCCGCGACAATCTCGCAGGCGGGACGCCCGCGCTACTTTGGAGAAATCTCATGATTATTCTTGGATCTCTGCTGGTTCCGTTGGCAATACTGGCTTCCGTTGTATATTTCTCGTTACGGAATGGAATATCCCCTACCCCTTCCAGCCGCAAACAGACGGAAACCCTCCTGGGAATGATTCCTGCAGACACAACGGGGAACGTCTACGATCTCGGCTCGGGATTAGGAACACTTGCTTTGGCAATTGGAAAATATCTTCCACAGTGTCAGGTCATCGGATTCGAGAGTTCCCCGGTTCCCTACGTCATATCTCAAATCCTCGCCTCTCTTTCCGCAGCAAAGAATGTGAAGTTTCGAAGGCTGGATTTCATGAATGCTTCCTTCTGCGATGCAAAGGTGATTCTCTGTTATCTCTATTCGGGAGGCATGCGAAAACTAAAGCCCAAACTTGAAACGTGAGCTTCAGCCGGAAACCTTGATCATCAGCAATACATTTTCCATTCCCGGGTGGGAACCGGTTGATGTCCGTCCCGCTCAAGATCTTTTTCATTCCCCTGTTTATCTTTATAAGACACGTGAGGTGTTATGAAGAAATATTTGCTCCTATTTCTTTTTACGATGATCGCTTTCAACTGCCAGGCACAAGCTGCGGCCACTCCGGCTCAAAGGGTCGACCGCTATCTGAACAAGACTGTGGAGAATGGTTACTCAGGCTCGGTCATAATTTCGCTGAACGGAAACATTTTGCTGAACGATGGTTATGGCCTGGCCGATCGTGAAAAGAAAATCAAATTCACTTCGGATACGGTTTTTGACATCGGTTCGATCACAAAACAATTCACAGCAGCCTGCATCCTGAAGCTCGATTCGGAAGGAAAATTGAGTGTACAGAACCCGATCTCAAAATTTCTTGATGGAGTGCCCGCTGATAAAAAAGGATTGACGATTCATCATCTGCTTACGCACACAGCAGGCCTTCCCGGTTCGCTTGGTGGCGATGAAGAAATGATCGGAAGAGAGGATTATTTGAAACTTGCTTTTTCCAGTCCGCTCATTCATCCGCCCGGCACCTATGACTACAGTAACGTTGGTTTTTCACTGCTGGCTGCAATTGTTGAAAAAGCGTCGGAACAAGAGTACGAACATTATCTTCGTGAAAAGATTCTAAAACCGGCTGGAATGAACCAGACAGGATACGTTTTACCCGCATGGGATAAAACCAGGATGGCGATCGGATATGAGGGCGGCCAACGATGGGGAACAACTTTTGAACAATCGCAATACGACAAGGGCGTCACCTGGCATCTCAAAGGAAATGGTGGAATTCATTCCACAACGAAAGACATGCATCTCTGGTATGTGGCTCTGAGTGGAGAATCCATTCTGAACGCAGCGGCAAAGAAAAAATATTTTGCTCCACACGTAAAGGTCGATGGAGAAGAGTATTACGCATACGGATGGAGCGTGCAGCAGAAGCAAGGCAAAGAGAAAGTGATTTCGCACAACGGCGGAAACGGTTATTTTATGGCCACGATGGCCATGATTCCCGAAAAGCGTTTTGACATCATAGTTTCAACAAACGATGCCGCAAAAAATACGGATGTTATTTCCACGCGAATCGCGAGGATTCTGCTGGAGAATCTGGAAGAGCTCGAAGACGCTTTCCTGAAAACTTTTACCGGCACATACACCATGTCTTCAGGAGCTGCGATACCCGTTACTTTCAATGAAAATGATGAAGCGGTCCTTTTACTGAATCACCGGGAGGCGTGGTTTTTGTTTGGTGGAAGCGAGAAAGAGGATCCAGCACGAACGGAACATTTTGATCAAAAGACAAGAACCTTGATTCAGGCGATTTTAGACGGAAAAACCGGTGAGGTTGCCTCCTTATCCGGACTCCCTCAAGAGGAAGTGGCCGAAGGATTCGGGGATTTTCGCGCACGTCTTGAACAGCACAATGGCAATTGCCAGACATTTCATGTTGTCGGCAGTGTGAGCCGCCGGGGTCGTAGTTTCTATTTGAGTCCTGTTCAGTTTGATTGTGCCAAAAAGATCGTCTACAGACTGATCATCTGGCAGGGAGAGCGCATCTATGATTTGAGGCCTTTGCCCGATGGGAATACTAAGAATTTTGAGCATAGAAAAGGAAGTGAATTTCTCTCGGAAAGCAATAACCGCGCAATTCATTTCGATCAAGTAGAAGGAACGCCTGTATTGAAGATCAACCTTGCCGGGAAGGATGTGATCGCACTGAAAAAGGCTACTCCTTAATTTTCTTTTTCAAAATATCTCGTCCTGCGACACTTTCTGCAAGAATGTGTATGGCAATTTCCCTTGTATCTTTGGAGGGATGCTCCTCCATAATCTTTAACAGCGCTGGAACGCCATCATCCCGTTCTCCCAGCATCACAACGGCTGTTTCCCGGATCTCCGAATCAGAGTCAAACCAGGCGATTTCTTCTAATATCTTTGTAGCCTTGGCATTTTTTGTGTCGCCCAACATGGCAAGCGCGGTTTCTCTCAATTCGCTGTCACGATGGTTGCGTGCAACATCGGACAATATTTGGAGAGATTCTTCCGACCGGAACTCCGCAATACCGACTACGGCACTTTCTCGGACCTCTTCCGATGGATTGGTCTCGATAACCTGTTGCAACAATTGAAGAGCTTCCGGTGTATCCAGCTCTCCTACAAAAATAGCCGCTGCCTCCTGCGCTTCTTCCGGTTCCTGTGAAGTCAATACCTTCTTAAAAAAGGGAAATGCAATCGGCGGAGGATGCACACCAATGGCGGCCATCATGTCTTCTTTCACCTCTGCACTTCTTGTCTGCTGATACATGCCTGAAAGCTGAAGAAAACTTTCCTCATGTGTTGCAGTCCCAAGCCAGACTAATGGTCCATCAAAAGAGGTCCAGACAGTCAAACTAACGACCTTAGTTCTGTCGGGAAATTTTGCACCCGATTGATATCTGTGAAAGATTCCTATTTCTTTCCAGACTTTGGCACGCTTCGAGTTTTCCAGTTTGCTGAGTTCTGATTCCGCGATTTCCCGAACATCCTTTTTCGGTACAATCTTCACTCCACTGATCCACTCTTGAAGAGATGGCTTGTTCTTCAATTGACGAAAATCCCCATTGATTGAAACACCGCTCATGAAAATCTCGTTCGGATACATAAACCGGGTGACGCTGTATCCAATCCAGTACTGCTTTTCACCCGAAGCGGAGCGAAAGGCCCATTGGATCCGTTCCGGAAGTGAAGCCGGGCCCTGAGAATAGCGGATCAGCTCTGAAGCACTTGAAGATGAATGAACGGCACACAAAAAAAAGATGATCAGAATTCTATGCATGCATGGACCCTCCATTTCGAGATGTGGTGCGGGCGGACGCTAGACTCGAAGACGCACATCTGTCCGCACTACATTTTTGAACAACCTCTTTCCTTTGACGATTCACTCTTCACAAAGGTTTACGGATTTGGAGTAAAATTTCCGGGATGCGTATTTTGTACCTGGCAATTATTTTTTTCCACGCTCTTACCCTCTTTGCAACCGAACAACCAGGAGTCATTTTCCGGAACGGTGCGTGACGCCAATACAGGCAAGGAAATCTCAGGGGTGACGGTCCGTCTTCTCCTTGTAAATCAAACGTGTCCGGTGAGAGAAATGCTGACGGATGAAATGGGTGAATTCTATTTTTCCGGTGTGCCGCAGGGTCGATATCGCGTGAGTGCTACCAGGAATGGATACGTTAGAGCCACGTATGGGCAAACGCGGGAGAATCCGATCGGACAGGAGTTAGTGATCACGAACATTTCTTCACACCAGCAAGTTCATTTTGAGCTTCCGGAGGCTGCAGCCGTATCGGGTCGCATCTTTGATGCCCAAGGGGACGCGCTGGCCAAAGCTTATTTCTCGCTCGAATCCATCACCCTGGAGAATCGAACCTTCCGTGGTTTCAGCGATGAGTCAGGTTATTTCCATCTGTCAGATGTGCCTGCTGACTTTTACAAAATTAGCGCACGAAAATACGACGCCTCGCGCAAACAGATAGAGAGGGATCGCTGGTACTACCCCGGAACTCTGGATGAAGCAAAGATGGAAGCGGTCGAGTTGGAAGTCGGGAAAACCGCTATAGTTGATATCCGTTTTGGAAAAGCTCCGGCGCCCGGTTGGATCGGAAAAGTTTACGGGCCGGACGGAGAAGCAATCCCAAAAGCGGATCTTGCTTTTTTGCGTTCAGAGAATTCGCGTTGGGCGCCCCTCGCCGCTTGCAGAACAGCAGAGGATGGAACCTGCTCTGTCCATAATCTGGTTGCCGGTGAATACTGGGTTTATGTGGCACATGCACCTGCTCCTTACACAACCTGGTTGAACAAAAATACTGTGGAAAAGAATGTTGAAAAATTTGCGAAGCCGCTGCTTGTGGAACCGGAGCGACAAGCAATTACGGAATTTCAACTCGAAAAAGGGATTTCACTCCCGGCAAAAATCTATGCGGCCGGTGGAGCGCCGGCTGCCAGTGAAACAGGAATCAAACCCACACTCACGCACTTCTGGGAAATTTCAAATTTTAAGCTTCCAGTGTCTGCCGGAATGACTCACGATTCTCCTGAGATTGTCGAATTTTATGTTCATCCTGAGTTGTTGTACCGGCTGGAGGTAAGCCAGCAGGACGCGCGCAAGGAATTCTCGGTTACCAGGATTCATTGGAACCGTGAACCGCTTGTAAATCCGATTCAAATTGCAGGCAGCAACACAGGTGAACTGGAGATCTGGTTAGATCATGGTTCTTCGATTTCCGGCAAGGCGGGCAGCGCAAAAGTTGTATTTGCCGAGAGAGTGGAAAAGGAGCCGTCTCAAGAAAATTTCTATCCGAAGACTCACTTTTCAGCGATCGTGGAACAAGGAGACTTCTTGTTCCAGGCGCTGCCTCCAGGCACCTACCGGATACATCAAAACAACAGGAATGGCCCGTTTGTGGAAGTTACTGTTGGCGCAGGTGAAACAAAGACCGTTTCGTTCGAATAATCTATTTCACAGGACCGCAAGCAATCCTGCCGCCACCACCACCAAGCGGATCCGGTTGATTATCATAGTTGTCACCACCCGCATGAATCATCAAAGATTTTCCACTCAAGTCAGCAACCTTCACTCGTGGCGCGAGCACCGGTATTGTAGCTCTTCCTTCGCCGTCTACAATCAACACGGGCAGATCGCCGAGGTGTCCGTTACCGTAGGGACCATCATGTTTCCGGCCTTTCTCCGTATCGAAATGGGAACCGGCAGCATGACCTGCAGCCATCTTCCCATCTTTCTCAGCAGCCGCGCAGTTCGCATGTTCGTGAACATGAAAACCATGCACACCCGGGGGAAGACCAGACAGGGTAGGCTTCAAGAGTAAACCGTATTTTGAATCGGTTATCTGTATAGAACCGATCTGTTTGCCCACACCCTCTTCAGAAATTGCATAAACAGGCACTTCGGCTGAATAAGAAATTACCGAGATCGCGAGAAGTCCAATAAGAATCAACAGAATTTTCATGATTATCCTCCTACACTCTCAATAAGATATACATTTTTTGACAGGATGAAAGCACTACTGGCTTTCAGGAAGTTTGACTTGAACAGACTCAATTAACATCGGCTTTTTCAAATCGAGGCCATACCCTTCGACGTAAAATTCGTTCTCTTCGGTTCCGGGACGGATTACGATCGTCCAGGGATGGGTAGCCTTTGCAAATTCAAAGCTGTCGAACGGTGGATTCTCCTTAGGCAGTGTCGCCTTAATGTATTCCGCCGCATTTCCGCCGCGGCCGATCACACTTTCGTAGGTGGCTCGCGAAAATGGATTGGCCCCTACCTGTTCCAGCGCATTCTTGGCGTACATCACACCATTTTTGAGCTCTTCTGTACGATCACCACAACCAATCGAAAAGAAAAGTAGAAGCACAAGCGCTGAGATTCGTCTCATCGATTCATATTATCACACCAAATCTGCTGCTACTGATGGCGGAGAGCCGCGTAAGCATCGAGTCGTGAAGCTCTCCAGGCAGGAACAGCAGTGGCCAGCAGAGTGAGCGATAAAGTGAAAATCGAGACGACGAGGAAGGTGCGAAGGTCCGTACTACTAATACCGTAGAGCAATCCTGTCAAGAACCGATTGGAGACAAAAGCAATCGCAATGCCTATGGCGAGTCCGTTGAACCCCAGCAACAGCGCGCGTTTAAGAAAGATCTTGATGACCTGTGCAGCTGCGGCGCCGAGCGCCATGCGGATACCGATCTCGTGAGTTCTCTGAGCAACCGAATAGGACATCAAGCCGTAAATTCCGATAGCGCATAACACAAGGGCAACCACACCAAAGAAAAGAATCAAAGTCATATTGAAGCGGCGTGATCTCAGGGATTTCGAAAGCAGGTCCTTCATCGTTGTGACTTGATACACCGGCAGATTGGGGTCGATCGACCAAACAGTATTTCTCAAGGAGTGAACCAGCGAATTCGATTTTCTTTTTCCGCGAACAACAATGCTGAAGGCGCTCGCAGTAAAGTCAGGCAACGGCGGCTGGAGATAGGGAATGTACAATTCAGGAGTGGTTTCAACATCGAGACCTTCATGCCTTACATCTCCCACGACCCCGACAATCCGGAACCAGGGAAATTCATTTTCGACCGTTCCAAGCTTGATTTGCTTCCCGACTGCTTTCTCATTGGCAAAGAACACCTGGACAAATTTTCGATTAACTATGGCAACGGGAGGCTTTTTTTCACGATCATCTTTTGCAAAATTCCTGCCTTCCAGAACACGAATCCCCAGTGTTCGAAAATATCCGGCATCGATCATGCGAAACCCCACATTCAGAAGCATGTGTCCGCGACCCTCGATGGAAATGTCCCGCTGTACTCCCAGACCGCTCAAGGGCAGGAAATTCACCAAACCGGCCGACTCAATTTCAGGAAGGTTTTCAATTTTTTCCGCAAGGCCCTGGAAAAACATTCTTTGCTGCTGCGGTTCCTGGTAAATCGTGCCCGGTAAGGAGAGCCTCATCGTGATGATATTTTTCGTCTTGAATCCCGGATCAATTTCCTGCAAACGATACAGGCTTTGAATCAATAACGCTGCGCCGATAAGCAAAACGATGGAGAAAGCGACTTCCAGGATTACGAGTGCGCTGCGAATCCGGTTTTGCTTCTTGCTTGGAGTGGCGCGATCCCCATCTTCCATTGCATCGCGGAGCGCGAGACGGCGCGTTTGAAGTACCGGCGCAAGTCCCACGATAATTCCGGTCAGTACAGAAACAAGCACGGCGAACGACAGAACCATCCTATCCACGCTGATCTCATTGAGCCGAGGCATATTTTCAGGACCGAAGCGAACCAACAAGTCCACGCACCAAGTCGCAAGCAGGATTCCAGCTAAACCGCCGAAAACGGATAGCAAGCAACTCTCGGTGAACAGTTGACGCGTGAGCCGCGATGTGCTCGCTCCCAGAGCGGTCCGGATCGCCATTTCCTTTTGCCGCGAGATGGAGCGCGCGATCAGCAAATTAGAAATATTGGCGCAGGTAATCAACAACAGAAAACCGACCGCGCCTGAAAGTACAATGAACGCAGGGCGCACTTCACGCGTCATGAGTTCTTTCAGCGGAACCGTGTATACATCCCAGCCCGAATCCTTTGGATAGTGATCCGCGTGTTCCGCCTGCAATTGCTTCGCAATCGCGTGCATCTCTTTTTGCGCCGCTTCATTTGTGATGCCGGGCCGCAAACGGGCGATGACGCTGAGCCAGTGAGATCCTCGCTCGCCTTCGCTCATCTGATCTGCATCGAAAGCTACCGGAAACCAGGCATCCGTGAAGTGATCGGGAAAAGAAAAGGACTCGGGCATGATCCCAATCACCACGTGCGGCTTGCCATTGACATTCAATGATTTTCTTAAAATCGCGCGGTCAGAAACAAAACGGCGTTTCCATAAATGAGAGCTAAGAAGCATTACCTGATCGTGACCCGCGCGATCTTCCGCTTCTGTAAACGTTCGCCCTAAAAATGGCTGCACGCGCAACACATCGAAAAGGGATGCAGAAACCCATGTGC
>JAKEFK010000244.1 GCA_022616075.1 bacterium | reverse complement strand
GAAATGAAGCGCTCCTATTTTTCGAAGGAGCAGGCAGAGGCACAGCTCGGAAAAAGGATCAGAAGTTTGGTAGAGTTTTCCGGCGTGCCAGTGGGAACAACGGGCACCGTGGTTGCCTTTGATGAAATTTATCCGGAAGGCTTTGATGTTGTTATTGAGTGGGATCTTGCAGATCGCTTATATGGAGCGCAAACGAAGCCGCTGCGTGACTGGTTCACGCGTGGTGAATTCGAGGGATTTCTGGTTGAATGTTAATTCCGAGCGGCATCCCCTCTATTTTTTGAGAGATGGTCTGCAATCGTGAAATGAAGAAGGTCGAGTTGGAACGGATACAACGGTATGAAATGATTCGAGCTGCCGAGAAAGGCGATCTAGAGACGATCCAGCAACTTGTGCATACCGGTGCAAACGTCAACTGCCGGGACTACTGGAAAGCAACACCCTTACTGTATGCCGCCAGGTACGGACATCCCGTGATTGTCGAGTCGCTCCTTCATTCGAGTGCCAATACTCATCTCAGATCTCGATATTTCGGAACGCCGCTGACGGCCGCTTGTTCTGGAAATCACATCGAGGTTGTCAAAATTCTGTTGAAGCAGCCGGACATACATATCAATGAAAAGCAGCATGGAAAGACTGCCGTAATGATTGCGGCCGAGAACGGGTACGGAAGACTTCTTCAAGTCTTGCTGAGACACGAAGCGGATGTTGACGCACGCGGTCCATTTAATGTAACTGCCTTGATGCTGGCTGCTGAAAAGAAAAGGCACAGAATTACACGCAAACTCTTGAAGGCAGGCGCAAATGCGGATCTCCAGGACTGGTATGGCAAGACGGCTTTGATGAAAGCTGCCGCGTCAGGACACGAGCCAACAGTGAAAGAACTAATCAAAGCTGGAGCGAATTTGAACGTCCGGGACCAGAATGGAAATAGTGCTGCAGATCATGCGGCTTTCCATGACCGTCAGTCTGTTCTGCGATTCCTGATCAAGAATGGCGCTGATCCACGTTACGTCAAGGAAAGTCTCTTGCTCGCGGCTGTTCAAAGTAATTCCCCGCGTCGAATTGCTCACCTGCTCAAGAACGGTACGGATCCAGGGAAAAAGGACGGGCTTAAAAGGACGCCATTGATGTGGGCCGTCATACTGGGCAAAGAACGAGCAGCGCTCGCATTGATCCGGGCAGGTGCTCGGATTAATTCGAAAGATTTCCAAGGCTGTACGGCATTGATGTACGCAGCGATGGATGGCCTAAACAGGATTGTTCAGGCGCTCATTCGCAGAGGAGCCCGCGTGAATCTCCGTGACCGGTCAGGTGAGACTGCCGTATTGATGGCACGAAAAAACCACAAACACAAAACAGTTCGACTTTTGGTTTATGCCGGACGCAAAGCCCCCTAGATGGTAGCGATGGTAGCGTTCCTCAGATTGACAAACTAGGTCTTTTGTAATAAGAAATACGGTTCGCCTAAGACACGGCGGGGGAATCCACCAGCGACCTTAACAGGTCTCGGCATCGACCAAGATCGGGGTGTGTCTTAGTGTGGATGTCAGGAGGGGTACTCGTGCTTGCAAGATTTTCTTCAATCATTTCTGTTCTTCTACTTCTTAGCATAAGCAGCGCCGGCCTTGCTGCTGCGCCTCGCTATAATGCGGCAGTGGGAACCGGCGAGATACGCTATTCGCCATATCTGCATTCCGGTGAGTGGAGCCTCACGGTTGTTGATTTCCAAATCAAAGGCCGCGGTTTTGACTATGTCTTCGCGCGGAAGTACGAGTCGCAAGCACTCTACGATGGTCCACTGGGTCAGAATTGGGACCATCAGTATTTCATGCGGCTCATGGAACTTCCGAACGGCGATGTCTTTTTTTATGATGGCATGGGAAGAAAAGAGCTTTTCCGTGTGCTTCCGCCTGCGCCGCTTCCCGGTCCGTTGCTTTATATGTCTCCTGCCGGACAATTTGCCGAACTGAAGAAGCTTCAAGACGGGAACTGGCTGGTTCATCAACCTGACGGAATTGCCTATTTGTTCAATAACTACGGTCAGCTTGTCCGCATTCAGGATCGCAATGAGAACTACATGGAGTTTCTCTACAATCCAGTTGGCCAGTTGAGTGTGGTGATCGATACGATGGGACGTCCCATCTCCTACCAATACAACGGAGATCAAAAACTCATTAAAGTGCGTGACTTTGCCGGACGAGAATGGAAATTCAATTATGATGAAGGGATTGCTTCAAGTGATCCGGACCGCAAACCGAATTTCTTAACTTCGGTTACGACGACTGCTGTCACCGGCACATCAAACGGGAATGAGTTCCCAAATGGGAAAACCACTAAGTATGAATACAAGCTTGGAGACATTCTCTCGCTGCGGGCAAACCTCACGAAAGTCACCAATCCGCGTGGTGAAGTGCTTATCGAGAATCAATACAATGACCAGGACCAGCTCATTAGACAAAAATATGGCAACGATTTCATCGAATTTGCGTATGAAGAAAATAAGACAACGGTCACGGATCGCAACGGAAATGAAATTGTATATGAGTTCAACGCATACGGTAATCCCACGGCAATAACCAGAGCGGGTCTGACCACCAGAATGGAGTATGATCCTGATATCATCACCCCTGAGCTGCCTCTCATTCCGTCCGATGGGCTTTTGACCAAGATTACATTCCCGGAAGGCAACTCCATTGAATACACATATGAAAAATCGCTTCTCGCGCGATTCTTGCGAAGAAGAAGTGAGGCGAATCTAATCTCCGTCAAACAAATTCCTGGACCACGCGGGTCCGGCGGAAGCAGCGAGACGTTGACCACTACTTATATGTATGACCCGCTTCACAACCAGGTTTTGACTGTGACTGATCCAAAAGGAAATGTTACTACCTATGAACGCGATCAACATGGCAACGCAAACAAAATCACCATGCCCGAAGGGGTGATACAAAGCTTCACGTACAACAAGTACGGCCAATTGCTCACCGAAACATTTGGCGAAGGAAACAGCAACAACTATGAATACTATCCAGAAGCTGGCGGGTCGACGGTCCGGCAAAATGCAGATCAGGCAACAGGAGGATATCTCAAAAAGAAAACCACTGGCGGGCTCTACTCCAACACTTTTGTGTATGACGACCTGGGACGTCTGAGTGAATTCATTGATGGAAATAATGTCAAGAGTACATATGAAGTCAATGCTCTGGATCAAATTATTAAAGAGGTCCGCTTCGAACCGCTCTCTTTTGAAACTCGCTATGAATACGACCTCAATGATAACCTTGTTAAGAAACTGATCCAGCACAGCTCGGCAGGTGGGGATGGGTTCACGGAGTACCGCTACAACCACGATCATCCCTTGAACTACTTGATGCAGGAAGAAAGTGAGATCTCTGAAGGTGTTTTTGCCATTACGAAATATGACTACGATGCCAATGGGAATCGTACGCTCGTAACAGATCCAGAAGGAACTCAGACCAGTTATGTGTTCGATTCTCGTGATCTCAATACTGAAGTTATCAGGGGTTTTGGATCTTCTGATGCCTCATCTTCCGTTTTCACTTATGACGGCAACGGAAATTTGAAGACCTCCGGTGACGGAGAAGGCAACACAACGGAATTCTTTTACGACGGATATGATAGTCAGTTCGAAGTTAAGGATGCTCTTGGGAATATTGCTTCATATGGATTTGACGATGTAGGGAATGCGATAAGCCAAATCAGCAAAGATTCTGAGGATGTGGTTTTAGCACAGACTACAAACACGTATGACGGATTGAATCGTCTGAAGACAAGAACAGAGAAGTTTCAGCCTTCCGATGCGGTAATCACATACAATTATGACAAGAACAGCAGGATCACATCTTTGATCGATGCCAACAACCATACTACCAGCTACAGCTACGACACAGCCAATCGGATCGCGACAATGACCGATCCTGCTGGCAACAAAGTCACTTACGAGTACGATCCAAACGGCAATACCAGGAAGATCACCGAAGAAGAGACCGGACCGTTGGGATCAGAAACGTTTGTCACGACCAGTGAATTCGACAAAGCGAATCGCCTTGAGAAATCCATTGATCCAGCGGGTGACACGATGCAGTATTTTTATGATTCGATGGGCAACAACGTCATCACGATCGATGCGGAAGGAAATCAGACTGCAGCCAGTTTTGATAACGCGAACCGTAGAGTCAAGACCGAAGAAGCAAACGGTTCAATTGTCACCAAATTCGACTATGACCTGAACGGACGCCTTGAAAGCATCACCGATGCTAATGGGAACACTACCACCTACAGATACGATAGCTTAAATCGGAATACGAAAACGATCTATGCGGATGGGAAGGAGATAAATCTGACCTTCGATCTCGCAGACAATGTGAAAACCGCTACGGATCCAAACGGGACGTTTGTTACAAACACATATGATCCACTGAATCGACTCGCTTCGCGGAGCATCACAAAAGCTGCGGGTGTGGAGGGCACGACAACTGAGAGTTTCGATTATGACGGATTATCCAGATTGAAGAAGGCAACGGATGACGATTCGGTCGTTGAACTGAATTATGACACTCTTTCGAATGTGACTTCGGAATCGCAGAATGGCAAAACCGTTTCCAGCAAGTATGACGGCATCGGCAATCGAACTGAGATTACATACCCATCAGGCCGTCAATTGAACTTCCGTTATGATTCGCTGAACCGTCTGGAAAAAATAGAAGAGCAAACCGCACTTGTTGCGCAATACACATATCAGGGAACGGGAAGAACGGCCGGGATCGGCTTGAACAATGGGACCCACTCAGAATTCGGATACGACAATGACAGAAGAATCACTGCCATTCGCCATGTGAATGCAACAAACCAGGTTGTTTCAGGCTTTTCGTATGGCTGGAACAGAATGGATCAGCGAAATTATGAGCAAAAGCTGCATGAAAATGGCCGCGCAGATGTCTACAGTTACGATGCGATTTATCGCCTTACACAGATGGCAATGAATGCTCCTGATCCCATAAATGTTTCTACGGCGCAGAAGACGATCGTCTACAATCAAGACGACGTTTATAACTTCAAGCAAATCACTGAAACGGAAGGCGGAATTTCCAGAATCAAGACCACTCAGATTAACAACCGGAATCAATATACGGTTTTTGACAACCAGCCACTTTCCTATGATCCAAACGGAAATACCAAGAATCTATTTGGAAAGCAGCTCACTTATGACTATGCCAACCGGTTAACAAGAGTCGTAACTCCGGATGGAACGACGACAACAATGACTTACGATGCCCTCGGACGACGCACGTCTCTTTCCTCCGGCGGACAAACAACAAATTACGTGTGGTCCGGGCAACAAACTCTGGAAGAATTTGCCGGCGCCGGACTCCAGGCTTCTTATGTGTACGGCCGTGGAATTGATGAGATTGTGCAAATGAAGCGCGGCGGTCAAGCTTATTATTACCATATGAATTCGATCGGATCGGTTAAAGCGATTACCGATTCAACTGGAAAACTAATTGAACGTTATGATTACGACGCTTACGGCAACCGTATCATCCGCGCCGATCAGACGCCGCCTGCTGTGGAACAGGTTCGACTGCGATCCGGAGATTTGCACGTGCGCCTCACTGAGCCCGCCCAGAAAACGACATTACTGGCAATATTGAAAGATAGCAACAATCAGAATCATGCAGTTACTACAGCATTCGAAGAAGGAGATAGAAAGATCATTCTGCATCCCACTACGCCCCTTGCAGCCGATAGTCAATTCGTTCTAACGATTCAAGCTGGATTGACGGATTTGGCATTGAATAAAACCGCAACTGCTTTTCAGCAATCTCTTACAGTATCGGGCGACGAGATTTATTTTGACAACAAGGCACCTGAGGTGGCAGAGATTACGATTGCAAATGGTCGCAATATCAAGATCCGCTTCAGTGAGGAAATTTCCGACTTTCCGGCGGCGGCAATTTCACTGGTATTCAATAACCAACCGGTTGTCGCCTCTCTTTCTTTTTCCGCTCCGTCTCTTGAAGCGACACTCTCTTTAGCAGAAATTGCCACACCTGGAGCATATACCGTTCAACTTTCTTCTGCGGTCAAAGATGAAACAGGCAAACCTCTCTCGGACTTCCAACAGATTCTGATCATTGCTGGTCCGGATCAAGTGGTGTATCGCAATGAAAAGGATGTGGTGTCAACCAGTATAGTGAACAGCGACATGGGATTTCAGGGAAGGAAGATAGACAGTTCTTCTGGATTAGCATATTTCCGAGCTCGATACTTGGATCCTGTTTCCGGAAGATTCACGTCACCAGATCCTCGTACGTACGTGGATTCTTTCAACATTTACCAGGCTTTCGGCAATAATCCAGTAAACGCTGTGGATCCCCTCGGACTCGATTGGTTTTTTGTAACGAACGTAAAGAATCAACCAGACCAGTGGGAATGGCACGATGGCATTGCTTACTCATATGCCGATAAAACGGGTCGTATCAAGACGCCAACTGGTTATAAGCACTTGCTTGTGGCGAAACATATAGAAAATGATATTACTACTGGTGCGAAGATATACCAGATGGATATGTACAATCAGAATACAAAGAAAATCTCTGGACGTGCCTTCTCTGGAGGGGAGTTCTTTGGTTTTAGTCCAGTACGTCAAGGAAACTATACAATCCGCGCGGATCTTGAAAGAGATACAACCGGCCCAACCGCAATTAATCCGGATTCAGCATTATGTAATCCGTACCCCGCTTACGGGCTTCAAGTGATTCCCGACGCAACCTTACCTCTGGGACCAGCGACCAAACCAACAACGTGCGGGCCAAAGAACCCATACGGTGCTTATGGACCAAAGCGGGCAAGACTGATTCCATGGCAAGGTAAGGATGAGGGCTATTATCTGCATGGCCAGATACCCAAGAGAGCAAGTACCCCGGGTGCGACACACGGATGTCTTTGCTATGGAACGGATACACGCATTATTGATTATTTATGGACACTGAACGAAAAAGTTCCAGTTGCTGTGGATGTTCCCGTAAAACAGCCTCCACCTCCGAAACGTTCTAGACTGCGCTTTACAGAACAGACTGAGTAAGTATGATGACTAAATTTCTCATTTTCTTTCTCGTGATACCGATGGCAGCTTTTGCTTGCGAGAGTATGCCTTCGGATTCGTCGAGCCCAGCGGATCCTAATTCAGAGGAACTTAACAAAGAATTGCTTGAGGCAGCAAGACTGGGTAAAAGAGAGGAAGTCTCGATTTTGCTAAAGAAAGGAGCAAAGGTAGAAACCATGGATAAAGATGGCAATTCAGTTCTGATCGTCGCCGCATGTCATGGTAAGGTCGAATTGATAAAGGATCTCATCAATGCTGGAGCGAACCCGCGGACTGAAGGAGGATCTAGGCTGTCTGCGCTTACAGAAGCTGCAAGGTGCGGTAACGAAGGGGTATTGAGCTTCTTGTTAAAGACAGGTTTAGACCCGAATTCAGCAGACTCATTCGGATTTACTCCCCTTATGGGAGCTTCGAAGGCAGGAAGCTTAGATTGCGTGCAATTACTAATAGGGGAAGACGCAAACATAAACGCAAAGGATCATTTCGGAATTACTCCGCTTCTCTGGGCGGCCCAAAGTGAAAAGCCACAGTTAGAAGTTGTCAAAGCCTTGATCCAATCGGGCGCAAATATGAATGAGTCCACGAAAGGTGGTTGGACAGCTTTGATAGCCAGCACTGGCCGAGGCGCTGCAGATATCGTTCAATATCTTCTTGAACTCGGCGCGGACGTGAATGCGAGTTCCAAAACTGGTTGGACGGCTCTAATGGCGGCGGCGTACTCCGGGCGAAGCGACCTCGTCCAAATTTTACTGGCTTCGGGGGCCACAGCAGAGACGAAAGACAAGAATGGCAAAAGCGCCCTTGATTATGCTCGAGAGCGGGGCCACAAAGACATTGTCGATATTCTACTCCGTGCCTCGAAAGATTAGACGCATTAAGTGCAGAAATTATCCGAGTGAAACTTCCTAAAGGACAGACAATCATGAGATTCATTCTAAGAGTCGTGATTGTCTTCACCGTTATTGCTCTTGGTTACAGTTTGCTAATTCGAAGTTCAAAAGCAAACGGCGACGATTCTTGCGGTGCAGTTCACGCGGACATTACTTTCTGCAACTTCGAGGTACCGGTATCTCTCAAAAAAGGCTACGGCAACTTCTCCGTAACTTACTCTTTTGATTTAGGTGCGCAGGGGCGCGTCCAGAACATACAGAAAGTGAGCGCTCCGTTCGAGAATTACGAAGACGTATCGAAATGCCTGAAAAGTTGGAACTTTGTGGGGGTTAAAGAGCAAACGAAAGTCGTCGCGATCTTTCAATGGACTCACGGGATTGGTTGGGAAAAACTTCTTGTTAAGGGAGAATGCATTGATTACGCCATTTCCCTAACGGGAGTGTAATTTAGTGTTTTATTTTAGCTCTGATTTTTCGTGATAATTTCTTTTTGTTTTGCTTTGAGTTTTCGATTTTTGCATTCTTTTTTCGTTCTTCTGTTTTGTTTTTTTCGCGATAGTTTCTCCCTTTTTTGTGTTTAGCTGGTTATTGATTCTGAGTTGTTTTTCTACCAGCCGCGTTCTGCACCCATCTTCGGAGGAAGAGGCGATAACGGAGATTGGGATGCGGAGGACATTCCGAGAGCCAGAGACGAAAGCGGATCAATTCTTCTTCTATATTTACGCTGTGGAAATCCTTCATGAGTTCAAATAGGAAGTCCAAATCCTTGGAGCGATTGAACGGATAACCGGGTATTTGCTCGAGTTTGTCGAGTAATCTTTCCATCGGGTCGATGCTCATGGAAACACCTCAACTTTCACGGGCAGCCATAAAGACTTCCTCTGCGGTAAGAGAATCTTTTTCGGCAAGCGCGCCGGCGGCAAGAGTTTTGAAGGCGAGTTGGCAGACTTTGCGTTGAATGCCACCTGAGCTTTGATAAATGGCATCGGCGGCATCAGCGGTAAAGAGTGATTTGGAGCGTCCCGCAATTTTGAGATGATGCGTCAGGAATGGCGCAATCTCTGCCGCCGATAGAGGGGGCAGATGGAACTTGAGCTGGATTCGTTGACAGAGAGATTCAAGGATGGCCAGATTGAGGCGATCCAAAAGTTCGGGCTGGCCGGCCAGGATAAACAGCGCCGGATCGATGGAATCCATTTGAAAGTTGGCAATGATCTGCAATTCCAAAAGAGCGTCTCTGCTGATGCGATGCGCTTCATCGAGGATGAGCACTGGAACTTTCTTTTCATGAGTGACCAGGTGCTTGATTTGCTGCTGAATCGAGGCAAAGGTATCGATTTTCCGGAAACGACGCTCGCCACCAAGGGATGCATTGATCTGGCGATAGAAGTCTGAAACAGTCACGGTGGAAAGCGGCAGATAGACCGAAAAGTAGCAAGCAGCCGAAAGCGAATCGGTGAAGGCGCGCAGTTGCAAGGTTTTTCCAACACCCGATAGTCCGGTAACAACCAGGATTCCGCGGCGGTCCTTCATGTACTCAAGACGCGAATGGAGTTCTTTTGCCGCATCCGTTGAAAAGATTTCCGATGGCGCCATGCTTTTGGCGAAAGGAAGTTTTTTAAGGTTGTAAAAAGATTCAATCATGGTAGTGAGCATTATTTTTTCTCCTTCTTTTTAGAATCCGAAAAGCGGATGGAAGATGATGGAGTAGTTGCGTTTTCGTTTGGCTTGCAGCGCGTCAGTTTCAAGACAAGCTTTCCGTCTTCAAACAGATAAAGTCGCTCCGGCGAGCCGGTAGGATGTCGAACCTCGATCTTTTTGCCGATATAACGCGCGGGAGCTTCCCAGAGTTTTCCATCGAGCGCAACGGTAGAATCGTTTTTGACTTTTCGCTCAAAGGATTGATAGAAAGCCCAATCGAGTTCTTCATCGGAAAGCTTTCGGATCCGGGTAACTTTGGCATCAGCCAACCAGCGATCTATGGGTCGTGCCTCGATGCCATGATGAAAGCTCTTGTGGTAATCCGACTCGAGCCAGCCGGCAAACAGATCATTGATCTGTTGTATGCCAATCGGTCCGGCAGCGGGAAGTGTTGAGAGAAACTGATCGCGCACGCGTCTCCACATGCGCTCAATTTTGCCGCGAGACGGCGAGTCGTAAGGTTTTGAATGTCGCAGCACGATTCCAAGTCTTGCGCAAGAGAGCTGCAAGCTCTGGCTTGAGAAAATGCTGCCGTTGTCGCAATAAAAAATTTCAGGCAGACCAAAACGCCGGATCGCCTCTTTGAGCACCGTCTCCAGGGCAAGAGTGTTTTCGGCAAAAAACCATCCGCTTGCCACAATCATTCGTGAATGATCGTCAATGATGGCGATCAGATAACTTTTGCGTTTCTTCTTGCTATCAGAAAGATGAGGGCCATGCATGGTGTCTGAGATCCAAAGCTCGTTGATATGCTCCTTTTCATATTTCTTGCGAGGGACAGTTTCCGCTGTCCGCTTCAGCAAATGACGAGCAGAGGCAAATCTGCGAAGTGCGGATTCGGAAACATACGGCGGATTGATGATTCCTTGTGAATCCAGGAACCGATAGAAAACTGAAAGCCGAGCGCCCGTAAAATCGGCAGCCGATTCTCCGATAACTTTGGCCAGCTCAGGTGTGATTTTACGCGACGTTCCGGTATCGTTTCGAGTGCTCGGAAACAAGGCTTCAAATCCGCCGGCGCGATAATCAGCAAGCCAGGACTTAAACGCCGAAACGGTGTAATGCTTGGTTCCGTAACCGGGAACATCCCATGTTTTTTCCGCCTGCCTGGCAAAGTATTCCTTTTGCCGGATTCCCTTCTCCAGCGCAGCGGCAATGATTTTGTACCGGAAAAGCGCAATGAGTTCTGCAAGTTTTTTCTCCATGAGTCCTCCGTGCCGCTTATCCTACGAAAAAAAAATCGTCCACTCACCGAAAGTGGTGTGATTTTTTCGCCAACTTGAATGAACCGGCGTAGCAAATCAAAAAAGCGTGAATCTTTCGCGCATGAAAAGTAATTATTGCCCCGCTGCATGCCTGCAGAAACGTACGGGTCTACTGCTCTTTATCCAACCTGTATCAATGAAGGAGCGGGTGCATAAATTGGACACTCACGTTGGTTGCTCTGAAGCTCGCCTGCGTTTCTGGGATGCAGTCCCCAACAAGAATTGATTTTCGGCCGCATAAAAATCAGAAATCATGCCGGATAATCCGTCGCTATAGCTCTCCACCATCGAAACCAACGCCGACTGCCAGCGATCCGCCGGCTCAACAAACTCGGCTTGTAGCAATAATTGAAACGCTACTTGAAACATCAACATCATCCAAAAGATCGTTCGCTCGCACAGACTCTCAAATACTGCCTGGTAATGGTCCAGCGCCTTCGAGCTACCACCTTCAGCGGAAACCTTAAAAAAATTGTAGGCTGTTGGCGCCGAATAGCGCCTGTAAGGAATCACCAGATGTGGCAGAAGAGAAAAAGTTTTGTGCGCCGCCAGTTCTACTTTTCCCTTCCGATGGCAGAGATACCGAGCAATCCAAATCTCGAGACTCTGTCCGTTTTCTTCTGTAACTTCCCGGCTGTAAAAACCGTGAAACTTTGCACAGCCAGGCCCTTTGCAAATCGCGCAGCATGCTTCATAAGACGGAAAATCCCAACGATTCCGCTCCACTAATCTCTGATAATTTGACAGCGAACAATCAATTTTGTACTGTAGTTGCAGTCTATGGGGAAAGGCATCTGTTTTCTGCAGCGAACAGAAAACGAAAGGATGCCTTTCGTACCTCCGATAAAATATTCCGACAAAAATTCTACCGGATTATTTTCTCTCAAAGGCACACAATCTACCAAAACTATTTGAAGAAAACTCAGGCAGGAAAAAGAAAAGAGGGCGCTAAATTACACGGGAGATCGATGTCCTTACGTTCCTCCACTTCCTTGAGTTCGGGAAGACCAACTCAATAATGTGAAAAACAGCATGAGGCGATTAAAAAAACTCTTTGTAGTTGCTGTTGTCATCGTTTCATGCATGATTGCATGTTCATCAAAGGACATGAGCAAGGCGACTTGGGAGTATCGGTATTTCCAAAGCCATACACCAACAGCTCGCGAGAGAATTCCTGGGGAACAATTACTCCACAAGTACGGGATTGATATCAACACCAGCGAAGGCACCATTAACAAAGCTCAGTATCGGCTAGAGCATATCCCTCACAGAGACCGGACTGAAACCATAGAAGTTTCATTTCCTTCGAGTACAGGGAATTATTTCTCGTTTCTCCAGATAACACAGTTTCAGAATGAAGTACTGTCGGTGGATCTTTTCTTTTTATCTGATGAGGATACCGAATTCACACACCGTCTGTATGACAGCAGCAAAGGATGGGCACGCTACGAACAAGCATGGAATGAATACTTATCCGGGTATCTCCAGGAACGGCCATTTCTTCCGGACATTAAATTGCCATACGCGTTAAGGGAGTCATTTCTTCTCTTGATTGATCCAAGCAAGGAAGGGATTTACGGATTCTTCTGTGATGTGGCCGGCATGGCTCCCGCAAAGCGGCGAGCGATCATGCGCTTGCTTGACGCAAAGCAATATTCTGCTATACGTCATGTACTCCACAGTCACTCGAACGTCAGCAAGGTATATGCTGCTGAAGCTCTTATGATGTTGAGAAATGATGGAGAAGTTCTCGATCCCACGGACGAACAAATAATCACTGGATTGAAAGCGCGAGAGGATTCGATCGAGGTTTGTGAAGGCTGTGAGCATTCCAACAGAAAGATAAGAGACATTCTCTCAGAAGCGGAGAAGCTCAGACTGCCTGATCTACTTCAACTATATCGTCTCGAAAAAGATCAATAAACGTTCATGCTCTTGAGCTCAAGATCTTACAAGGGAACATGAAATTTGCAGCGCAGATAGTATTCATTTTATTGACGGTCACAGTGGCATTCCTGAGTTGCGGCTCGCACAAGCAAACTGGAATTTCGGGCATGCCTCCAGAAATCCCAATCCCAAAGGAATTGGCGGATTGGCTTTTACCCATTTTGGAAGGCGAACTGGATCACTTTCCTTCTGAGTCGCGCATTGCACAGATTGAAATTGATACACCCGAACAAGCGTACAGCGAACTTCGCAAACTTTATCCAGAGAAGGCTAAGCGGGTAGATTGTTGGAGCCTCACTCGAGAGTATTTTGTATTTTCTCTTGGGTTCGAAACCGGTGGCAAATGCACGTACTTATCTGTTCTGTATGTCCCGAAAGATGGTAAGCAATTCAGGTATTTTTGGCCTCATACCTGATGGATAGATCCTGGTATGGAACATGATCCAGCAAAGAGGTGTCCAATCAGTTGCATGTTGCATAAGGTTGACAGGATGAAGGTTGTATGAACCGAAAGGGTGCCATCATTTTCACTTTCCTTGTTGGAATATTTCCAGTGGTTTCCTTTGCCAAGGACGGTTCTTCCTCACGTTCCGTCCATGTTTTTGTTGCATTATGTGATAACAAGAATCAGGGAATTGTTCCGGTTCTGGAACATCTTGGCAGAGGCGACGATCCGGTGGGAAACTTGTATTGGGGTGCCCGTTTCGGCGTTAAGACCTTTCTTAGAAACTCTCGAGAATGGAGAATGATTTCTTGCAATTCAGGCCCCGACGCTTCCGTTCTGGAGCGTTGCATTTTTCGGTACGCGACGGAAGCTGTGTATTTGACTGCGGACGCTTACAACGGAAAAGAGATCAGGCGGACCATCAATGACTTTTTGGAATCGCTTCGGGCGGGCACGGAGACAGCCTGATTCTCCCATCAGAAAAGAATCTTGCTTTGAATATTCGCGGAAAAGCGGACCTTCTAATCTATGTCGGTCACAACGGATTAATGGATTACTGGCCGAGATCGTTTCCGACGAAGAAAGATTCTGTGAAACGAGAAGTTATGATTCTGGCTTGCGCGAGTAAACCGTATTTTTTGGAGCCCGTTAAGCGGACAGGAGCGACTCCGGTTTTGTGGACCAGCGGCCTACTTGCTCCGGAGGCATACATATTAACTGCTGCTGTCGCTGGATGGATCGCCAATGAGAATCACCAGCGTATCCAGTTACGAGCTGCAGAGGCTTACAACCGGTATCAGAAGTGTGGCTTGAAGGCCGCGAGGCGACTTTTTGAAACAGGATCGTAAGCTCTTACTCCAAACTCGATTCAAAAGCATGGTCGGGAAAAAGATCATTGTGAATTGAGGTAAGAAGTTTGGTGCCTTCCCTGCTCAAGCCAAGCGTGCGGTCCGGCTCAACATACATTTTGTGAAAGAATGCTTCCACCCATACTTCGATTGGGCTTTCTTGAGTAATTATTTTCAGTCCCATGCCACCTGTTCCCGTACAAAAACACAGGCAGTCGCTATAAGAAGCCGCACTGTTCAAAATGCGGATGAGTTTATCAGCACATGTTCCACGGCATTTCCTGATTTCAAGAACCGGCATGCGATGGAACATTTGTTTGCGTCGTAATTCGGCCGAGATCAATTCTTCGGGACCAAGCCGGTAGGCGATAATTTCGATCTGCGAGGATGAGTAGTAACCGGGAATTAGAGCCTGATGGCGGGAGGAATCATAATCTCGCTCGCATTGCTCAATTGTGCGAGGCTCAGGAGGCGGCAGCGGTGTTTCAGCTTTTGGCCCGCCTCTAACTACAGGCCGCAACGGCATAGAAATTTCCCGCTGTAGATCGAAAAAATAAATCATGACAGCGGCAGTAAATACCGCAAGCGCCAAAGCCAAAAAAGCACGTATGTTCGTTCTCATCGGATTACTGCCACTCTGCGTAAGTGAGAACTGAAGGTTCTTCCCATGTTCCGTTGAACTTGTAGTAGTAGCCACCAATTTCCATCAGTTCGGATCGGCTGTTCTTCGCAAGCGCTCTTATCTCCACCCAACCGTAACCGAGATTTTCTGCATCTTCACGGATGGATCGGAAAATGCTCTTCAGCTCAAGTGCTACTGGGCTTTTTAAATCAACCATGCGGCGATCGAGAACAAAGGCTGTTTTGTACGAATACGATGAACCTTCGCCACCATGCGCTGCAAAAACCGGCTCCGAATTGATTTCAAATCGTTTTCCATAATTCAAAACGATGAGGGTCCGCTGCTCGGGCCAATGCACTTCGACGCAGTCCGCTGATTGAGGAAACAGCGGGACCAGTGGAGGAGGTACCCACTCAGCAATTGGAGTTGCCGGCGAGACCGGAGTATTCCAGCCTTCGATTAAGCTCAAGTAAATTTCCGTAACCCAACAGGAAATGACAACAAGCACGACTGCGACGAACGCCGCAACCAACCTCCTTCCCCAAAGTGAAGATACAGGAAAGCGCCGACGGTTTGTATGCTGCAATGGCTTCGGAGTCAGTGATTTCGGCAATGCCAACTTGGCCTGCTTAAGCCGATGCCGAGGGTTCCCTGTCAGAGATCGGATCCTCCGAGCAATTCCAACATTCTGGAGCAAACACAAAAATAACAGAAGGTTCAAATACGTGATCCAAACTTTCGCAAAAAGCCAACCAAACCAGTTGTAAGGACTCCAAAAGCAACCGAGAGTAATGCCTCGTGGAGCGGGATTTAGGAGGTTGACCGGAGCGAAGATCAAGGATCCTATCCACGGAATGCTTTTAGAAAAACAAAGCGAAGCACAATAGGCCGCCAATACAAGTGCAATCGCGGTCCGCCAAACAGTACCGAATATCAGTTTACGTGGAGAACGGATAAGTAAAGCGATCAATGTTACCTGGATGAGCGAAAGGAACAAAAGCGGTCTGGAGACTGCGAAGAGAAAAGTGTTTGCCGCATCATGCATAAACCATGAAGTAGGAAAGAACAGATCTTCGCTGGTAATGATTAATGCCAAAGGCGAACAGAGTAGCGTGAACAAGATTCTCTTATTCAGAAAGAGCGATGGCGCCCATCTGCTTATAGAAGGAGAACATCCGAAAACAGCGCATCTTTTCTGGTTCAGCCGCCAACATTCCTGATGATGACGGGTACGGCAAGAAGTGCACACCTCTGTGCCTTCCCATCTATCAAACGGCATCCGGCAGAAAGGACAGTGCTTCATCAATTAATATTGGACACATCAGAAGCGTTTTTGATCGGGTATCCTTTCGGCTGAAGACGAAATAAAATATTCCCAATCATTCCCAATAACAGATTACATTTTTGGGGGCGCCAATGATTCCAGAGATTGGAATACTTATCGCATTGTACGTTTTCCTGCAAGTTCTCCCTTCGAAGTGGACCGTAGTAAATACAATCACACGAACTGTTATTGCTGCCGCAGCGATTACAGTACTGTTCGATCTTGCATTAAGGGGATTTACGGACAGTAGCTTGGCGACAATGCTTAAAGGAAAACCCGAAGCCGTAAACGGTCCCGAGGGACAAAGAGAGGAGAGGATAGAAAGTGAACCTTCAAAAGTTTCCGTTACTAAAGCAGACGGCGGCAGCATAACGACCAAGTTGGGACATGGCTTTGCAATAGCCAAAAACTCAGCTTTACACCGCGAATGGATCGCGATTCATGATCCATCACTTCCTGCTGATCTTGATGGTACCCCAGGGATCAAAATGGTCTATGTTTCTTCAGAATACAGGGGTGATTACAACTACAAAGCAAACGTGACTTTAATACCGAGAGAACCGCTCAGTTCGATTGAAGTACGCTTCTTAACTTTCGACGTGTGGGGTGATCACGTCCGTAGCCTGGTTTATGAAGAGGTCATCGATCTGCCAGCCGGGAAGAAACATCAATTTGAAGGAGCGTGGAATGTCTTCTCGGAAAACGAAGCCGAAAAACATTATGCTTCGATTGCATATGTCTCACGGGTGCGCCTTGCGAACGGTAAGGTGGTGGAGGCTTCAGTCAGCCCGGTGGTGGCTGAGGCAAGAAAGTTTACTGGCAAATTTACACGAGAGGATCTCGAACCGGAAACTAAGAAGCCTGCAAAAGAAGAAAAGACTTGATCTGACGCGGGCAAAACTTCACCGTCTAATGACTCTTCAGGCTATTTGCTTCGGTCGCCGTAGACTTGTATGTCGGTGCTTTTGTGAAGGACGTAGCTGTTTGAAGTGAGATCTACCTCCCTTTTGATTTCGCACGCGCCATCTTGGCTCTAGCGATGTCGCCATCTTTATCAAGGAAGTACATGTAGCCCTGTTCCCTCTTCACATCGGCTTTTGCAACTTTTTCGGATTTGCGTTTTGGACCACCTTTCTTCTTTCCGCCACGCGCCATTGGGCTTCTGCTGAGATCACCATCCTTGTCAACGAAGTACAAAAAGCCTGGTTCGCGCTTCACTCCCAGCTTTGCAACTTTTTCTTGTGCCATTCCATCCTCCGAGATCCAACAGTATTTTGCACAGAATCCTAGCATGATTCTCAGAAAAAGTGAGGCGAGTTCAGTCGAGTGAAGGATCACTGACTTTTGGTTTTCAAGAACGAGAATTATGGGAATAAGATGAATTCTTTATTTGCCTTCCTTCCTTAATTGCCGGAGCTCATTAACAAATTTTTCAAAATCGTCATCATCTTCCCAAAGATCGGCGCCTTTCCCAAATACTTCTTCCCACTGGAAAGGTCCGACACCCTGCTCATCTGCAAGTTCCTCCAGGGTTTTCTCCCGCCAAAACTCTTCTGGATCAAATTTGAATTTCATACTCTTGGTCTTTTAAGCATACACGCACTAAGAAGTGAATTCACTCATAGCAGCAGGAAAGCCCAGGCAGCAGGTAGTCTGCAATAGCTGCCAGTACCAGTTTCCCCAGGATCCTTGCTTCGAAGTCTCTTGCCCGGAATGTGGCGCCGGACGGGAACGATACTGTAAACGGCCAAGCGAACACTCCGGTCCCTTCGTCCCGTTTCATGCTGCGCGCGATCTGAAAGCGCTTGAACTTGGGTTTTACGACCATGCTGGAAACTCGCACTGTGGACCCCATTCGAAAAGCGAAAAGGCGAAGCAAATATTACAGGCCGCGCGAATCACGAACGATAGCAGGAAAACAGAAACGTCTTCATCACAGGATACGCAAACAGCCCAATTCAGTCTGATGTATGACTGATCGCCTCTAGTTCTGCCAGGGTAAGCGGGAACCGGTTTCTGTTTTTCAACTCTTAAAACTTTTCAAAAAGAAAATGGCAAGACTCGCATCACAAGCAAAACTCGGGTTCTATCCAACACCACCAAAGACTCTCGAACTGATCTGTAAGATCGTCAAACCGGAAACATCGATCAGCGAGAAGACGACCGTTCACATCTTTGATCCATGCTGTGGCGAAGGTGTGGCGCTGGCAGAAATCGGCAACGCGTTCCGCACACAAGGATCGGACGTCGCATCTTACGGCGTGGAGATTGATGCCGGAAGAGCTGCGAAGAGTCAAAAAGTACTGGATACTTTCGTAAACTGCAGCATATTCGATCTAACGTGCACCAGGGAGACCTTTTCACTGCTCCTCCTTAACCCACCCTACGATTTCGATTATCGAACCGGCTTGCGCAGCACACGGCTTGAAAAAACGTTCTTCAAAGAGACTGCGGATTACGTTGCCCCGCGGGGCGTGATGATTCTCATTGTGCCCGTAAACGGGATCGATGGTTACATGGCAAAGAGTCTGACCTATCGATTTGAAAACATCAGAGCATTCAGAATGCCGGTCGAGGAGTTTCAAGAATTCAATCAGATCGTAATCTTCGCAACACGAAAAATAAAGAGCAGCTTCGAAGCCGAGACAGCACAGCAGCTCATGGAACAACTCTACAATTCTCCCTTTCTGGGCAAAGAGACAGTTCAGGATTTTCGTTATGCGGTTCCCGCAACAGCCGGGCCGCGTCTATTCAGGGATTCTCATCCGACAGTTGATGACATGATCAAGGATATGGCCCACTCGCCGCTCAACAAGCAGATGCAACGAATTCTACAGTCTCCTGAGGAGCTGTCCGCAGTGACTCCTATCATGAGGCTCAGACTGGCTCATCTTGCAAATCTGCTGACTGCCGGGTTCATCAACGGCTGCGTGACAAACGGCAACGAAACGATCGTTGTGAAAGGCTTCACCGAACAGCTCACTGAAACACGCACTGAACAGGTTGATGCCAGCACAGTTAAGGTAGTGGAGACCAGTAAGGCGCGCGCATGCGTTCGTTACTTCGATTCCGAAGGCACGCTCTACGAAGTCCGGTAAACGTCCATCTCTCTATGAAAAACGTTATCTATCAAGGGATTGCTGCGTATGCGGATCAGTTTGCCGTTTCCAAAGAAGGAGGTCTCTACTTTCTATCTTTGTACGGCAACACTCAAGCAGTAAATGGGATCCTGGCCGGAATCGTGCAGCACAGCGCTATAGAAGTTCAACTTGCGGGAGAACCGTTTCAAAAGCTCCAGCCATACGCACGAATAGACAATAGCAAAAATTACATCGCCGCAAGACGCAACTGGGCAGAAGACTCTAAGACGCACATCAAATCCGTGCCTTTGTCCTGGGGACGCTGTCACGGTGTTTTCTGGGATGACAGGTGCGTGCTGCGGCAAACGAAGAAAGACTTCGTTGTCATCGGAGCTGACGAAACAGATTCACGCAAAAGGATCTTCGCAACTCTATCGGCACGCCCGATACCGCTGCTTGAGTCCTGGCAAGATGTCCTTTTCGAAATACTGAAAGAAGATGGAATCATTACAGATCTGCTTTCCTACGGTTGCTGCGCTTACGCCTTCAGCTACCAGGAAGAACGCATCCTGGAGCTTATCGGTGATGCAATTCGTTCGAAGTCGATCAACATCTGAAAATCTCAACTGACTGCGAACCACGATCAAACCATGCTGCAACGAAAAGAAATATCACTCAAGTCTTTTCTGGACGACTGGGCCGAACGGCTCGGTGAAAAGGTACTCCAGCTTGTAAGTCCTCTTCACGATCCGCTGGAAACCAACGACAACTGCAATCAATTTGAGCCCAGGATCGCTGAGGTGCCTGCAAACAGAACCCCTCTCCCTGCGCAGAAAGAAGTAATCAAAGCTCTGGCAAAAGCATTCTACATGTACGGGAAAAAGTCCCTGGTTCTTGTTGGTGAAATGGGAGTCGGCAAAACACTCATTTCAATCATAACCAGCACTCTGGCACCTGTTTCCGAGCGAGTTTTAGTGTGCTGTCCTCCGCATCTTTGCCCGAAGTGGGCTGCGGAAATCCTTTCAACGGTACCGAACGCGCAAGTCATCAGCCTCAACGTCAAGGACCCTATCAGCACTCTTACTAAAATCCTGGAGGCTGAAAAGGGGCGAATCCCGGTCCGGCCTCAGTACTACATTATTAGCAGGGAAAAAGCGAAACTCTCCTATCATTGGAAGGAAGCGTACAACGTTCGCCGTGTAGAGAATGGGCAGAAAAACTATGCCTACCTGCACTGCCCCAGATGCGGTTTCCGTATCACCGATACAAACAAAGAAGGGACGTCAGAATACGTCATACCATTGGGCCACACAGACCTGCACAAACGTAAGCACTCCTGCCAGGGAATCATCGGATATCGAATTTACAGAACCGACGGCGTCATCGAGAAAATCAAATACCGGAGAGTGCCCACTTCCTATAAGGTGAAAGAAGATGGAAGCGAACGCGCGGAGTCAATCCGCTGCGGCTCGCCGTTGTGGACAGCGATCCCTAAGATTCGCCGCATGTCGCCGGCTGAATTCATCAAGCGCAAGATGCGAAACTTTTTCACCTTGGGCATATTCGATGAGTGCCATGAACTGGAATCGCTGAATTCGCTGCAGGGAAACACCTTTGGCAGGCTGGCTTCGTCAACGAGGCGGATTCTAGCTTTGACCGGGACTCTGACAAATGGCTATGCCACTTCGCTATTCGCACTCCTCTACCGTATGGAACCGCGAAAAGTGAAAGAAGCAGGCTTTGAATATGGAGCAGAAACCGAGTGGATGTCGCAGTATGGAGTACTGGAAACTGTACGGTACATCGATGCAAATGATTTTCGCAGCGGACGGGGGAAAACAAACGATAAGATCGTCCGCCGGCGACCCGGTATCTCTCCGGTCGTTCTCCCGAAATACTTGCTGGACAAATGCGTGTTTCTGCGTCTAGCAGACATCAGCGAAGCGCTTCCGAAATATTCTGAACAGGTTGTTTCCATTCGCATGGCCGAAACCCAGCAAAAGGCCTATGAAGAACTTGCACGGAAGTTTAAGGAAAGGCTCAATGCGAGTGAGGGCACTCCTCCCATGGCCTTACTTTCGAAAATGTTGATGTCCCTTTTGAGCTACCCCGACTCGGCGCCACTCTCCGGTGAATATGTTGTAGTAACGTCCCGTGACGGAGACGAAAAGGTGGAGATCGCCGCGCCCCGGCTTGATTCTTCGATTAGTTATCCCAAGGAACAGGCACTTATCGATAAGATCTGTAGTCAAAAGAACAAAGGCAGAAAAGTGCTTGTCTTTTGTTCATTCACCGACACGCGGGATATCATTCCCAGAATCCAGCTGAAATTGGAAGAAGCCGGACTTTCAGTTGCAATACTGCGGTCCACAACGGTTAAACCTGAACAGCGCATTCGATGGTTTGAAGAACGCGAAAAAGAAAATGTTGACGCAGTGATCTGCAATGCCGAGCTAGTCAAGACAGGCGTGGATCTCTACTCATTTCCAACTTGCATCTTCTATCAAACGGGATACAAACTCACCACACTTCGTCAGGCAGCCAGGCGCGCCTACCGCATCAATCAGACGCAAGAAGTAGAGGTGCTCTTCTTTGCATACAGAAAAACGCTGCAAGAAGAATGTCTTGCGCTCATGGCTAAAAAGATGGAAGCGGCCCTCATCGTGGAAGGCGAACTGCCGGATGAAGGAGGACTCACTTCACTTTGCGATTCGTCAAACACGCTACTCGAAGATCTGGTCAGGTCACTTTCAACAGACATCCGAAGCGGATCTGCAGAAGAGGCATGGAAACAGTTCCACAGAAAGGAGATCGAAATCGCGAGATCCATTGGGTCCATTGTCGCGCAACAAGATCTCCAGAAAACTGAAGCCGTTATCGAACTAACGACCCTTGGTTCGCGTGAAATAGAACAAATCCAGCCTGCCAGGGCAAAGCTGATCCGGTTTCACCGTTCGAAACTAATTGAAGTTTCAGAAATAAACGACTTAGAAGAACTGCCTGAAGATCAAAAAGGCACGATCGTGCAATTTACGTTGTTTTAGCAAATCGCTCTGTCTTCCACTGTTAGGTAGCGAGGTTACAAAGAATCGGACGTCGAAAACAGATCTATTGTAAATCACCACTTGTTTGCATCGGATTTGAGTAGTGCCCCGAGCCTGTACAACCCCAAAATGCTCAGGGGGCGGATGAGCGCATCGCCGAGTCGAGATCGGCTCTAAGATCATTTGCATCCTCAATGCCAACACTAATTCGTAGGAGCGACGGCGGGATATGTTCCTGGCCCGGAATCGCGGCTCTTCGTTCCATCGTTGATTCAACTCCACCGAGACTTGTGGCGTAGCGGATGAGTCGGGTTCGTCGGCAGACAGCATCAGCGACCTCCGATCCGCCAACTACATCGAAAGAGATGACGGTTCCGAATCCCTTGAGTACACGCTTGGCGACAGCATGCGTTGGGTGCGAAGGCAGGCCTGGGTACCGGACGCGAGTGACCAGCGGATGTGTCTCAAGCCACGCTGCAAGCATCATTGCGGTTTGCTGGGCTCGTTGCAATCGAAGCGCGAGCGTTCGGGCGCCGCGAACGGCGAGAAACGTCTCGAGCGTTCCCGGTGTGGCCCCGGTTAGCTCCCGGCATTTCCTCAGGGCGTGCCACAGTGCAACGTCTCTTGTCGTAGCGACTCCAGCCAGAAGATCCGAGTGGCCACCGATAAACTTGGTTGCCGACTGCAGGGACACCGTTGCACCAAATTCAAGCGGTTGCTGATTTAGTGGGGTGGCAAAAGTATTGTCCACGGCAACGATCGTCCCTTGCTTGCGTGGTGCAGTGCAAATGGCCTCAAGGTCAGCCACCGTGAGCAGGGGGTTAGACGGTGATTCAAGCCAAATCAGATCCGCGATGGTGCATGCACGAATCCAACCCGCCGTATCATCAACGGGAATAGGCTGCACTGACCAGCGTCCCTTCTCTTCTCCTGCGGCTACCAGGCCGGCAACGCCTTGATAGCAGTCATCCGGTAGAGCGACAACGGTACCAGTCACAAGCTGATCGAATACTGCGGCGATTGCAGCCATGCCCGAGGCGAACGCCACAGCTTTACCGGACTCAAGCCCGCCAACAATTATTTCGAGGGCCTCCCAGGTCGGTGTACCATCATCGCGCGAGTACTCGCGCCGACCGCCGATGATAAAGTTTGATGCGGGAATCAGTGGTACGTTCAGCGGTGCACCGGGTTCAGAGTCGCGGCCGGCCGATACGAGCCACGATTCCAGTTTGATTTAAGATCTGTGCTCATCCATTGTCCTAATTACTCCCAAGCAACAGTTTCGTATGCCGCGGAGTCGCCGTGGGTAACATTATATATACATGTCATCTGCGCCATGCCATTCGTGAAGCAAATTTTTCATCAAAAGAGCGCAGTCAAACTGGACACTTCCAATAGGAAATTTGTTCGGATCGGAGAAATAGCTTGAGCAGACCGCGTTGACAGATAGTGGCTGGACTTTCCAATTCTGAGTGCGCAAAGTGAGGCCATCAAGGCGATTCTGATTCCCCGTAACTGAATATCCAACCGAACCAGATTCAAAAAAGTCGGATGCTTCTTGCAAGTTTGAGAAGACTGAGCCCGGCGGCATATGATCGGATACGCTTCCGGACATCTTGATATTTACAACTCCGTCATCCGATGAAACTTCTACATCTATATTGTCCTGCAATTCGGAAACACAAAAAGAAGCGCGATTATGTTCTCCGGGGAAAAGTCGACCGCCAGCCAGAGTATTTATTAATGAATCGGTATCGCGTCGAGGAATGAACACTCCTTCTCGCAAGACGCCATCTTCATCTTCCCAAATTACCGCAATGCGATGAGCGGCATTTTCGCTGCTGATTCCAAGTATGGTGGGGATTCCTTTGGGTCTGATATGTTCCAATTTAATAAGACATATTCCCGCAATGGCATATCCCTTCTGCAATTTGGGCCTAAACGGCTTGGGCAAATGTTGTTGTATGACGGCTGGATCAATTCGGAAATTCACCAAAATCCTTCGATTGATAATGCCTGTAATTACGGGAACTCGCATAACTTCTACCTGAATCGCAGCAGTAAGCAATTGAAGCACAATGCTCGATGAGTGTTGCCCACACGAAGATGATAACCGATAACAATCTCCCTTGCAGCCCGGCTTTCGAACAGATTGTGCTTTCAGATATGAGCCTACAGATCGGCGTCAAGCTGTAACGCAACGACTCAGGCTTCCCGATTCTCGCTTTAAAACACCCAAAAACTTTTCTATCAAAGGAGCCCAAGAATATGCAAACCGATAGAGATCTTCTTACTGATCAGGAAGGACGTGTTACAAGATTGATCGGCAGGATCGCTAAGGATGCAGTTGGTTCAACATGTCTTCCAGTATTGCTCTATCACGAAATGAGGAACTTATGGCCGTGAAAATGGATGAACTTCCGCCAGAACTGAAACGCAAAATCGGAAAGAAGGTCGGCATTCAGCGAGAGCAAATCATCAAGGTCTCTGCCGCAGTCGTCCGCGCATGCGCTGAGAGCGGCGAGTCTCTTGCCATTCAACGAAAAGCTCTTGAGCTCGCGTTGAGATGGCTGAAAGTGCGATAACCGGATTCTGATTTCCCGCCTTAAAGATCCAGGACGTTTTCTTGAACGGAGTAAATGAACATGCAAACAGATGAAAATCTTCTTCTTGATAAAAATGAAACACCAAACCCGACAGCCAATATGAAGAAGGAACCACAACCATCACCGGGCATGCAATTCCAAGTACAAACCGAGCTTCTGCTCAAAGAGCTTCAATTGCTTGTACCCTTGGCTGATCAGAAATCTACTACGCTGCCAGTCCTTCGCAACGTCCTTATCTCTGCAAAGAAAAGCACGATTCATCTTGTCACATCGAATCTCGAGACCGCAATGGAAAGCGAGATCCCAGCAGAAGTAACAACGGAAGGTCAAGTCACAGCTGATGCGAAGGACCTCCTACGAATTCTTAGAGCGGCCGGCGAAGTCGAATCGATTGAGCTGAGCGTGGATGTTGAGCATCAAACGCTCCATGTGGAATTCGACTCGACCGAGTTTGAGCTTCCTACGCTTCCGCCTGATGAATTTCCTGCTCTCCCTTCTATTACAAACAAGAAGTCAATCACCGTACCGACCGAGGTTCTGAAGAGAGGCATCGGGGCAGTGCTTTTTGTAATTCCAGCGGAAGATATTCGCTATGCTATGAACGGTGCGCTCGTCAAGTTTGACGGCAACAGCATAACGTTTGTCGGGACCGATGGACACCGCCTCGCCTTTATCAACCCAAGGACCGACTCAACAATTACAAGGGTGGAGAAGGAAGCAATCATCTCCGGGATTGCACTGCAACAACTCGCCCGCCTCATTTCAAATTGTGACGCAGAAACTGTGCAATTCACTCTGGAGGCATCGTACGGTCTCTTCCGGATCGGTTCGCGGACATTACTATTTCGATTGATCGAGGCCCAGTTTCCAGAGTACGAAAAATTCATCAGCCTTAAAAACCCATTCGCTGCCGTCCTCAATACATCAAACTTCATACTGGCCTTGGAAAATGTAACTGTGATTGCAGGTGGCCGCACACCGATCACTGAATTGAATATCAAAAATTCTCAGCTTGAAGTTACGTGGTGCGGTCAGGATGGGAGCAATGCGGCGACAACTATTGCAGCAGTTTATCAAGGGGAGGAAATGCAAATCGGTTTCAATTCGAATTACCTGCTGGAATTCCTGCGCAGCATTGACTCAGATGAAACAGTCATTGAGCTCAGCACGAATACGACAGCGGCGCTTTTACGACCCAACGGTGGTAATCCCGATGGCCAAAAATACGTCGTGATGCCGATCAGACTCTAGGTCTAGGATCCCACCCCCACATCAGCTATGCTCCCTTTCTCCAGAAAATCACCTTTAGAACGAACCTGACACTCCAGTCCTCGATGAACTCTGCAAACCATGATTGCACAGCAGTGAGCATTTCCAGGCATGAACCGAATAAAACAATGCTTAAAACTAAGAGAAGCGTTACCTACAGGTTGTACCCTTCAGTAAAGCAGGAGGCTGCTCTGCAATCTCACCTGCGCCTTCACTGCGAGCTGTATAACGCCTGCCTTCAGGAGAGGCGGGAGGCTTTCAAGCGTGGTGTTTGTCTAAGTGAAGAAATGCAGGTGCGCCAGCTGCCGGAGATTAAGAAACTGCGACCCGAACTGAAGGTCTTAGGAGGTCATGCCTTTCAGGAAACGGTCCGGCGGGTGGATCTTGCCTTCAAGGCGTTCTTCCGGAGAGTGAAAGCCGGACAGACACCTGGATATCCGCGATTCAAAAGCAGCAGCCGATATTCCGGATGGACCTACAAGAGCCTGTCCAACTGGAGATTTCGCTCGGATGGTAAACATGGCCGAATCCGAATGGACGGAATCGGAACAGTCCGCATACGCGGCAAGGCGCGCACAGTCGGGAAAATCAAAACCTGCACGATCACGCACAAGGCTGGACGGTGGTACGCATCAATCGTGATGGAGTGTCAGCCAAAACGGCAAGCCGGTAGCGTTGACCGGGGCTTTGACTGGGGAATCGAAAGTTTCCTTACACTGAATGATGGATCAAGAGTCGCAAATCCGCGCTTTCTTGATCAAGCCAAGCAGGCGCTTTGCGAAGCCCATCAAGAACTGTCCCGCAAGAAGCGCGGCAGCAACAATCGCAGGAAGGCAGTGCGCAGGCTCGCAGCGCTTCATCGCAAGGTTGCGAACCGCCAGAATGATTTTCTGCATCAGGTGTCCTCGCGCTTGGTTGAATCCTCTTCCCTACTTGCAACCGAAAAGCTCTCTCTAAGAAACATGAGCCGATCCGCGCGCGGGTGCGTCAAAGAACCAGGAAAAAACGTCCGGCAGAAGTCCGGGCTGAACAAACGCATTCTTGACACCGCACCGGGCAAATTTCTTTCAATGCTTCAATACAAAGCGGAAGAAGCTGGTATCGAACTGGTAGAAGTGAACACCCGCAAAGCAAAGCCATCTCAGACATGTCCCTATTGCGGAGCAGTTCGCAAAAAACTGCTTTCCGAACGCATACACATTTGCCCCTGCGGGGCCAGGATGTCAAGAGATCAGGCCTCGGCTCAGGTCTGCTTGAACCATGCATTATTTGGAGCCGGGAACCGGCCCAGTGTTGTCGCAGTTCAGGCGGCATACGAAACTGCCACCGATCTTTTCAGTATTGGTGGTCGGTAGTTCATGATATCCGGTACGCGACGAATGAACCTTCCCTTACGCATCAGACTCTGAAGGTGCCATCATGCTTCGAATCGAGAGGATCAACATGGAATCGATCAAGATTCAGGGAAAAAGAAAACTCAATCAAAGAGCGACCTTACTCCTTCTTCAGAAAATTGAGGAACTTCGCACAGCGCCTGCAGCCACACTTGAGCCAGGTGAGCACAACGAAGAACATGGCTCACTTTTCGTCAAGTGGAACATTTTAAAAGATACACCCTATTCAAGTGTCTGGCAGTTTCACGTGACCATTTACCATGCTGCATCCAAAACCGCCATTGTAGATGGGATTTTCTACAGAAGAGAGGAAAACTAAAAACGCCCTGTGGAAACTCCACGTCCAACACCAACGGTTTTGGGTCTTGAAAACTTTCCAAAAAAAGGAGAAGAAATGATTCAGGAAAATAACGGTCAATTTATTGTCGATGAAAAATTTTCTGTTTCGAAAGCGAACGGCAAGTACGTTTGCGCATGTGGTAAGCCGAGATGTCCCCATCTTGCGCAAGTCAGCGCATACCTCAACCAGAATACGAAAAAGAAATACGCTGGTGTAACCACAACCCCGGGCGTTTCACATGCGACCATCCAGAGTCCGTACGGTTCGGAGGAAGTCCAGGCATTGCGTTTATTGAAAGTGGTTCCGGAGAATGCGCCTCCAGCAGCACTGTGGCTCCTTCACAGGTACGCGGTCGACAGCGGTCTTTCACCATTCAAGAGACAAATCTACCTGCAAGTTCGAACGGTGAACGACGAACCATCCTACAGCGTCGAACTCGGCATTGACGGGTTGCGAGCTGTGGCAGAAAGAACCGGAACCTATGCCGGGAGTGACGATGCGATTTTTGAGTATGACAAATCCGGTCAAGTCCAGAAAGCAACTGTGACTCTTTGGAAGATTGTCAAAAACATTCGTTGTCCCTTTACCGGATCAGCGAGATGGATCGAATTCTGTCCGCCCGATAAGCGAGCATTCATGTGGCGAAAGATGCCGCATGGCCAACTTGCGAAGTGTGCCGAAGCGCTGGCTCTGAGAAAAGCGTTCCCGAATCTCGGTGGATTCTACATCAGCGAAGAAATGGATCAGGCGGGAGAAATCCTCAGTGCTGCCGAAGCGTCTGCAGATCTTGCAAGGAAAACTGCGCCAACACCGACATCAGCACGGCAAGATAAACCCACCGAACAAACAGTGCAAGTTAGCGAGCCGGTGGAGCCTCCCCATTTAAAACCGCTGAAAACCAGCATCGCAACCCTTTGCGCCAAGCTCTCGCTGAACGCTGACGAATGGCTCACAAAGGAATTCGGTGTTGCACTCGATCAGTGCACAGCAGAGATCGCCGCACTGGCAATCACGAGGCTCACTGAGTTTCGTGCCAAGAAAACCGCATAGACCAGCGGAGACCATATAAAATGTTTCCCGAACTGCTGAACGAAGCACGCAGAGAATCCTGGTTCTTTGCTGACTACCGTCCAAGGATCAGTCAAAATGGGCGATGTCTGCGCTGCTCTGTATATGATCGTCTAGGATACCAAGAGGAAAAAGAACCGCTTGATCCTGAATCCATCGCGAAAATCGAAGAAGGACGCCTTCACGAAGAGGACATCAAACAAAAATTCGCGTTGCTAGGATGTCCACCGATGGACTGTCAACGCGATATCTTGATTCCGGCGAAGACGCACACGGGCCTCATCAAAGGGAAGATTGATTTCTGCATATGGATCGATGAAACCGGGCTTGAGCACGTGCGCCAGCGCGGCATCCCTGTTCCGCAATTCGTAACGCCAGGCAAGAAGCTTGTCGAAGCGAAATCCATAAGCCGAATGGGTTTCGATTTCCTGGGCGAAAAGCCGATGGAGGCTCATGAAGCGCAGGCCATCACATATCTCCACAAATTGATCGAGGAGGGAGTCTATCAAGCGATAGTCCTCTATAAATGTCGAGATACCGGCAGATGGAAGGAATACTCTTCCCTCTTCTAGATACCCTCTGCTTTTTTGAGGGCATAATTCATTTACTTTTTGGCGGAGTTATTTATGTTGAGCAATTACAAAATTATTCCCATTTACTTGTTTGTTTTGTTTTCATTTCTAATCAGTCCATTGGCCGTTTTTGGACAGCAACAGCAATCCGGAAGCATTTCGGGTAAAGTCACCGACAAAAGTGGAGTTGCAGCAGCGGATGCGGAAGTCTCGATTGTCGAATTGAGGCGTCGTACGAAAGTGGATGCTGAAGGCAATTTTCGATTTGCCGATATCGCATCGGGCCGTTATTTAATTGAAGTAGTCAGTCCAAGATTTGGCAATGTGATTGAAACGGTGCTGGTCAATGCGGGCCAGGAACTAAAACTGGAAATCACCGTTGACAGATTGGTCCATCGTGAAGAAGTTGTTGTTTCCGCAGGCCCGGAAGCGCGTTCAGGGGCGGAAGTGTATCAGCCTGTGGAGGTGTTATCCGGCACGGAGTTGACTGAGCAACTGCAGCCCACGATTGGTGAAACCCTTTCCCAACAAGCGGGGGTCAATTCCACTTATTTTGGTCCGGGAGCAAGCCGTCCTGTAATTCGCGGGATCGGTGGAGATCGCATCAGGGTTTTAGTGGATGGTATCGGCGTGGGTGATGCTTCAACCACCAGTCCCGATCATGCAGTGAGTACTGATCCGGCATCCATGGAGAGGATTGAAGTAGTACGCGGACCAGCAACACTCCTGTATGGCAGCAGCGCCGTTGGTGGAGTCGTCAACGTGTTTGATGGCAGAGTTCCGTCCTATCGCACAGATAATCCCGTTACAGGATCTTTAGAATTAAGCGGCGGATCCGTTGCAAATGAGTGGTCGGTCGCCGGGTCTGCAACCGGAACAGCGGGACCTTTCGGATGGCACGTTGACGGGGCGAAACGCGACGCAGACGACTATAACATTCCAGGGTTCGCTCTTGCTGATCCTGAACCAGGCGAGGAAGGGGTTTCCGGCACTTTAGTAAACAGTAATCTTGAGGCCGACTCCGAGGCAGTTGGTTTCTCCTACATAGCGGATCCGGGGTTCATCGGATTCTCTTACTCGGCGTTCAACACAAACTACGGCAATCCTGCTGAAGAAGAAGTGCGCATCGATCTCGAACAACGGCGTTTCGATGTTCGGGGAGAACTTCGTCAACAGTTTGCATTTCTTCGGGGTTTGAACCTGAGAATCGGAACAACAAATTACGAGCATGTAGAACTGGAAGGTCCCGAGGTCGGTACACAATTCCTGAATGACTCCTGGGAAACTCGTATCGAAGGAATCCAGAAGAAATACGGGGCACTCACCGGAAGTTTTGGCATTCAAATTGCGAACCGCGAGTTCTCTGCTCTGGGTGAAGAAGCGTTCGTCCCGCCTACGGATACAAACAGCTTTGCTCTGTTTGTTTTTGAGGAAATCGGCAGTGGGCCGGTAAAGTTTCAGGCCGGTGCCCGTTATGAAGATCAGGAAGTAACTGCGCAAACGGAAGGAGTCAATAATCGAAATCTCAACGGATTTTCTCTGTCCGGCGGAATCCTGTGGCTACCCAACGAAGACTATTCTCTCTCCACCTCTGTTGCGCGGTCTGTAAAATTGCCCAACGCAGAGGAACTGTTTTCCAATGGCCCACACCTGGCGACGAACGCTTTCGAAATTGGTGACCCTAATTTGAACGAAGAAACAAGCGTCGGAATCGATATTTCAGTTCGCAAACGCACGGGGCGAGTAACCGGAGAGATTAGCTTTTTTGTAAACCGGTTTAATGATTTTATCTTCGACCAACTCACGGATGAGATCATAGATGATCTCCAGGTTTTCCGTTTTGTTCAGGCGGATGCGCAATTTATTGGCGCTGAAGCCCATGGCGATATCGAGCTATACCATGTCGAACCGCATCATATTTCGCTTGAGCTTGTAGGAGATTTTGTGCGGGCGGAGCTCACCAACACCAACGAACCCTTGCCCCGCATCCCTCCTTTTCGTCTTGGCGCCGGAGTGAAGTATGAGGGCAAGTCCTTTTTTGGAAACATAGGGCTCCGGTATGTAGACAATCAGAGTCGTGTGGCTCCCTTTGAACAACCGACAGACTCCTACACGATGCTGAACGGAAGTATTGGATATCGTCTCTTTGCGGGCAGGACGGCCCACGAGATCATTTTGCGAGCGACAAACCTTACTGATGAGGAAGCGCGCAATCACGTTTCCTTCTTGAAGGATCTGGCACCTCTTCCGGGACGCGACTTCAGGATCGTTTACAAGCTGGTGTTCTAATCGGTTTATTTACCGGGAGAAGAGTGTGAAGCTCCAAGGGCGCATTACGGCCATTGCCCTACTAGTCTCTTTTGCGATCAGTGGCGTTGCATTCGATTTGCATCGTCACGCGGAAGGTCCACCGCAGTCATGCCATGCAGGTCTTAGCAAAAACACAAAGCAGATGGAAGAAGGCAGTCGTATCTGCACCATCTGCTCGCTTGCGCGGCATCGTGTATCTTCGCCGCCAGTGGAACTTTTTGGAGCTCCTCTACTTGTTCGATGCTCCCAACCGCCTGTACTGCATTTTCAAAGTCTCATCTTCCCTTACGCGACGTCTATTTCGCTTCGAGGTCCACCAGCCTTCCTGAGTTAAGCCGTTTTTTGACGCTTCCCGTCTCAAGCGACGGGATCGTTTATTAACACGAGGTTCTCAAGGAGGGTCTTATGCAAAAGATTACGCATTCTCTTACGGCATTGCCCGGCACTGCACTCTGCATCAGTGCCGGGGACGTTTTGCTGGATGACATCGATCCGGTCACACGGCTGCATCGTCCCGGACTTTCAAAGACTTTAGTGTTCAAAACGCTTGGGTGGCTCGCTGCGGACAGCCAATGTACACGGCATCCATACGCTAGCGTACCGGCCGGTTCGCCGGGCCGCCTTGAAATTGGTAAACATGAATTTTTCGTGTGGTTCTGATTAAGGAGGATGCTCCAAATGAACGAGACAATTCACATTGAACAATTGGAGTTTCGATGGCCACACCAGGATGCTGCGCTTCTGAAGATCCCATCTCTTGAAATTCCGAAAGGAGAAAGATTGCTGCTGAAAGGACCGAGCGGTTCAGGAAAAAGCACATTCCTGAATCTTGTGGCCGGTCTTTTGGAACCCAGTCAAGGTGAGATTCGCATTCTGGGAACGGCTTTATCTCAGCTCAAATCGTCGCAGCGGGATCAGTTCCGTGTCGATCACATGGGTTTCATCTTTCAAACATTTAATCTGATTGCCTATCTATCTGTCATCGATAACGTAACGATACCCTGCAGTTTTTCAACCACACGTCGGAAACGTGCCGAGGCATTCGGTTGTTCATTGGAAATAGCAGCCAAAAAGTTGCTTCATTCTTTGGATCTTGATTTTCGCGAAGTATCCGGCCGGCCCGTTACGGAACTGAGTGTCGGGCAGCAACAACGCGTTGCAGCCGCAAGGGCTCTGATCGGAAGACCGGATATTATGATCGCCGATGAGCCGACTTCAGCTCTTGATGCTGAGCGGCGCGAGAATTTCCTGAACCTTTTGTTCGAACACTGCGGCTTAAACGGGACCACTCTTCTCTACGTAAGTCATGACGCATCGATTGCGTCTCATTTCAACCGTCTTATCGACATCCGTGAATTTCATCGAGCCGATGTAAAGGAGTCAAGCCATGCTTCTCATACGCCTGTCCGCTAGAAGTCTTTTCAACAGAAAATTGACAACTCTTCTGACTCTCTTCTCCGTTACAGTCAGCGTAATGCTTTTGATGGCTGTTGAGACGATTCGTATGACAGCAAAAGAGAGTTTTCAAAGCACAATCTCCGGAACAGATCTTGTTGTCGGGGCTCGCAGCGGATCGATTCCACTGTTGCTGTTTTCTGTTTTTGGAATCGGCAATCCGGAGCAGAATCTTTCCTGGAAGACTTACGAACACTTTGGCCAGCATCCCGAAGTCGCTTCTGCTGTTCCGATTTCGCTTGGAGATTCTCACAAAAGCTATCGTGTTGTTGCCACAACGCCGCAGTACTTCAGCTTTTACGGTTTTTCCGATGACCGCGCACTCTCCTTTGATCAGGGTGCGCCGTTCGCGGAAACGCAAGAAGCCGTGATCGGTTTTGAAGTTGCGCGCAAGCTCGGCTATCGACCAGGAAGGGAGATCCATCTATCTCATGGAACGGCAGAAGTAAGTTTCGAGCAGCATGAAGAGCATCCCTTTGTAATCCGTGGAATCCTGCAGCAAACGGGAACGCCTGTGGATCTTGCCATTTTTGTTCCGATTGAAGCAATGAGTCTTCTGCATGAATCTCGTAGCGCCGGCATCCTACCGGAAGAATCCGAACAGGAACTTTCTGCGTTCTTTCTCAAATTGCGTTCTAAGATTTCCGTTCTTCAGATGCAACGCGAGATCAACGAATACGGAAACGAACCGCTCACCGCAATCATTCCTGGAAGAAGCATGCAGGAATTGTGGAAAATCGTTTCTGTTTTGGAGCGGGCTTTTCTTGCTGTGAGTTTTGTGACTTTCATTTTAAGCCTGACCGGTATGTTTCTTGTTTTCATCACGACTTTGACTGAGCGGAAACGAGAGATGGCGATTCTACGGACGGTCGGCGCCCGCCCGTGGTTCCTCGCGTCACTTCTATTGAGCGAAGCCGGACTGCTTGCTGTTGCAGGCTCCGGACTCAGCCTGATTCTCCTTCAGGTTATTTTCGGCATAACAGGACCCTGGATCGAATCGAAGCTGGGCTTGCAGCTCGCTTTGACCGGCTTCCTACCGGTCCAGTGGAAATTCTTATGTGCGGTAACCGTTGCTGTGGTTCTTTCTGCTCTGACTCCCGCGTTGCAGATCTATCGAGATTCTTTAAACGAAGCACTTACGGTGAAGCTATGAAGAAAAGAAAAAAGAAGAATGGCAATGGAGCGATTGTCTTCCTTTGTTTAATCCTTGCTTGCTACTTGATTGCCGGCTACTGGAAGAAGTTTAAGGAGATCGATGCGGCGGAAAAGACAGATATTACGTTCGAAGAAACACCTTCACCCACAAAACCAAAACAGACGGTTCCGGAATCAAAGGACGATGGCATCCCAAGATTGGGCTGGAAAGATCTGGAAGGATTGGATTATCTGACAGGAAAGATTTCCCCGGAAATTCAAAAGCTGAACAACCACAGCGTTAAAATTCCCGGGTACATCGTTCCGTTGACGGATGATCTAGATTCCTTCAACGAATTCTTGATTGTGCCCAATCCGCAGGCATGCATCCATTTCCCGCCGCCTCCTCCCAATCAAATGCTGTATGTGAAGACGAAGAAAAACCTTCCGATCAGCATCACGTTTTATCCATTCTGGTTTCAAGGAAAACTGGAAACAGTTTCAACCATCAGTGAATTCGGAAAAGTGGGCTACAGGCTCACCTTGCAGAGACTCGAAGCTTACAAAGCGAAACAGGTTATGTGATGAACTTTGTTCAAATTGTGCGCCAGACCGCACCGGTATGAAAAGGGGTTCGCGATCTTTTTATCGAACCAGCAGAACGGTTCGTCAGGGCAAGCGTAAGATCCGTTACCACAAGCTCCGAAAATATCGAAAGGTAAACATTCCTCTTCTTATCTTAAGCCTTCTGATCATAATTCTCCTGGCAATCCTGTTGGCTCGATCCCATCATCACGAGCCAGAGGTGTTGGATTCGGACGATAATACCAGACTAGACGCAGTACACTGATGCTTCACTCTAGTTTTTTTCTAATAATAAGGACTAGCGCTCGCGAGATCCTCCTGCGAACTCTGAGCTCTTCGTGAAGTTGAAACCAAACCGGGCAATATTGTCTCGGATCTGCCTCGGAGGCTGAGGCGTTGATGAACCTCCGCAGTTTGAAATCGAACGGTTTCCTGGTTTCATTTCTCTTGCTGCTGTTGTCTTGTGTGAGGAACTCTGTACCGGATCTCGCCATAAAGAACCCTCGTGTGCGGCAGCGCATCCCGATTCTCATTAACCTGGCCGAGCCGTGGGACGACGCAGAACGTGAGTACTCCGGCGCTGCCGTTTATGACGATTCCGTACTCTTGATGCCGCAGTATCCACACCGCGTCGGCAATCGGATTCCGATGTTTCCGATCAAACCTTTTCTAGTCTCAAGCCCGGATGAGGTCGAGCAAACTCCGCGGGCCGTTCCATTCGATGATGATGGCTTGGCCAACAGCATTGAGGGATTTGAGGGATTTGAGGCGTTTGCGTTTCTGGGAAACAATGTATTTGTTACCATCGAGTCCAATCAATCAGGCAGGATGATGGGATACCTGGTCCGTGGAAGGATGATTCTTTCGGAATTGTCTCCCTCCATCAAATTGGATGCTACCACCCTTATAGAGTTGCCGCCCCGCGCCAACCTGGCCGACATGGCTGATGAATCAATCGTGATACTTCCCACCGGAAGACTACTGACATTCTTCGAAGCGAACGGTGCAAATGTTGTTCGGAATCCGTCCGCATACTTGTTCGATATCACGGGCGATACAATAAAAAGGCTCCCTGATGTGCCGATTCCAAGCATCGAATATCGTCTTACCGATTGCTCTCCGGCGGATAGAAGTGGCCACTTCTGGTGCATCAATTGGATGTATCCGGGTGATGAAGCGAAACTGAACCCTGCCCGGGACGCTTTTGCTGAACGCTGGGGTATCGACAGCTCACAGTCAGACGCATGGAGAGCCGGTAATAAATTAGTTGAACGATTGGTGGAATTACAGTTCGACGGAGCGACAGTTCAGGCGACCGAGAATTCACCCATCTATTTAAAGCTTCGTTCTGATGGACTTCCCCGAAACTGGGAAAGTCTTGCCTTTGTGCCCGAGCAGGGATTTTTTCTGGCAACCGACAATTATCCGAAAACTCTATTCGCTTTTGTTCGCCTGTAGATCATTGGGGTACTCATTATATTCCTTCCGCGATCTCGTTCCTGTTAACTAAAATCGACGCCGATAAATCTCACGAAAGTATTAGCACTCAACGTAGGACTACACCGGGAAGTGTGGTTAGTTCACCAAATTCCGAAACCGACGCCGGAAATAATCCTGAAACTGGTCTCGTGCTGAATCCCGTTTGGATCATTCACAATAGGAATTCCTACGGAAAAATAGACGGACCACTGTCCTGACATTCCGATTCTCATTCCTGGAGAAACATAAACAAGATTTCCTCCGGTATTTGGATCCTCAACGCCAGCAATTTTGTGAGCTTGTTGCCACTCACCGTTCAATTCCAGGATAAGATCCCAGACAAAGTGGGGATGAGATTCATGCTCATGCTCAGTATGATCATGATTGTGCTTTTGATTGCCTTTCCATCGATAAGAGAAACCGACATTGTAATGAAAGAGGTCACCCAGTTCGGTTTCCTGCGAGCCCTTTGTAGTAGCAGTGTAGAGTACATTCGAATCCACCGAAGTTCTAGACAGCTTCCTGGTAAATGCAAACCCAAGCAGTACGTCTGTTGAGCCTGAACCCGGCTGGTGTTCGGTTTCAAAAATGTTTCCTTCCGAGTCTTTCTCGCTCTTTGAGCCGGTCGAAAATTTCACTCCTGCGAGAAGCGCCAACTGGAGTGCAGATTCGTCCGTGTTTATGAAACGATACTGTCCGAACACTAAAGCATCCCCGATTCCCCTCGCATCGCCCCCATGAATCTCCGCTTCCTCACCATGCCCCGTTCCTTCCAGGGGTTCCTCATGTCCATGATCTTCAATTTCCGCTTCCCGTATGTTGTTTCTGGCTACATACGGAATGCGAAAACTGAGCGAAAAATTGTCAGTGACACCATAGGCACCATTAAAGAACGGGGTCAGCACGGAGCTCGTGCTGTGGACATGTTGATCTTCTTCAGCAAACTCAATGAGTTCCTCATCTGTAAATGTCTTCAGATTGAGGTATTCCAGACGTGAAGAGAAAGACCACTCCCCTTCGGCAAGAGTTGTCGCACTGACAGTGATAATAGGGCCTGTTGAATCGGCGCCGAATCCTGCCGAAGGATGATCCGCAACGGCCGCTCGCGATATCAAAAGAAGGAAGCAAAAGAAAAAAGTAGAGAAATAACAGGATACACGCATAATGACACTCCTTTCCTAGTCTTTGAAAGTTTCGAAAATGTTTATCAGGTTAAGAAAGAAGCAGCTTCGGCGGAGGAGTTGAATCGTCTGATAACGGAAAGTCCGGTACAGTCATCAAAACAGGTCTGGAAAATTCTCTTATGGATCCTTGGTCCTTTACGACAGCAGGCAGAATAGCATGAAATGAGAAAAGGAGATCCTTGTCATTATGATTGCACGCAGACTTCAGAACGCACATGTTCTCATTGGCTGATCTATGACACGACGCAGTTGAAGCAAGATCTTTGTTCGCCTCACTCTTAGTTCTTGCATTTCGGATAGGGCAGAAATGGTCTTTGCAATCGCTGCAACACGGTCGATCATCCAGTACTTCCAGGGAAGAAGCGACAGACAGGAAGCTCCAAACAACTAGAAGCAGGAATCCTGTCTTGTTCATACCGGTCATTTAGTATATTCATGTTTTCGCTTGTTTGGAATATCTAAGAAGTCAGCCCCCTGAATCAATCTCATTCTAGCGGGCGACATTTTCGACGATTTGAAATTCAATCGCTTGCAGCACTGGCACTGGGAAGTATTGAGCCGCTTGCGCAAGATCTCGGATCACTGCCAGGTAATCTGGATACGTGGCAACCATGATACCGTTTCAGCCGGCACAATGTCCCATATTCCGGGAGCTCGTGTGCGCAGCAGCTTTTCATGGACGGCTCATTCGAAGATACCGCAGGTAATCCATTCCGAAGATACTTGACGTCCTACGATCGAAAATCCCTCAATGAGAACCTCAATCAAGAAATTAAGAATCCAATCAGGGATTTGACGACTTGATCGCAGGACCTTCATTCAGCGTTCGGCATCGTACGGGGTATAATGCAACCGTGCCTCAAAAGAGCAATATGGCTAAAAATGAAGCAGTGTAAGTAGTTCTAGTTCATGGCGGTTTTGTCGATGGCTCAGGTTGGGAGGCAGTTTATAAAATCCTCGATCGGTGAATCCTAAGAACGGCCTACCCTGCCGACAGATTTTTGTGGATTCGCAGCGCCGCTACAAGCTTAAGGAATTTCGGCAGTTCGATGTAACATCAGCCACATTCACGGGAGTCAAACAATGTGACGCCAAGCGATTTCCAATGACTGTGCCCCACGGCCGTCAACTTCCAGCAAAATTCATACGTGACCTGGAGAGCAGCGAGAAGCTAAAACGGCTCTGTACTTCACAGAATCTTCCGGAGTTCGTCAAGAACGGCGAGCACAACGGAAGCAATCGAGATTTCTCCATTGCATTGATCCTCACATGGCGGGGATACAGACCAGAACAAATCGGCTCAGTGCTTCTAGCCGCTCCGTACTTCAAGAAGTTCGCCCGATCTGAAGCGTATCTTCGGTTTACGATCAACCGGGCTTTTCAGGCAGTGCAGGCTGCTCGAGTCAAGCCAGTTAGAGTTGCCTGAACAGCAATCTCCAAAGATGGGACCGATTCATTTCGCTTCGATTTCACAAAACTTCTCTAATACGGTGTTACTCGAATCCAAATATCCGTGAAAGGATTGCGGGCTGCAAATATTCAGACAAGGGATGATCTCCAAACCGGTTCTTCAAATCTTTCTCCAGGATCTCTCGGTATTCAACTCGGTCCGGATCTCTTACATGCCGATATAAGTAAATAACCGCGAGTGATTCGACCTCTGAACCTTCAGGATCCTTCCAGTAGTCTCCGCTGAACTGAGCTTGGAAGATTAACGAATCGGTCTCGTTATTGATTTCCAAATCTCCGATGCTGTCATCGAACGACTCCGGATCGCAATGATGATTCTTTTCCCGGCACCAGTCCTCGTCTGAATAGAGCTGCCTCATCTTTTCGATATGTCCAAGCCTGATACGCTGATATGGTTTCAAGGGATAAATCTCTCTTGCTGACTTTGTAACGGGATTGTACAGGGAAATAGCCGCCGGATGTGTCGGAGCAAAATGGACTTCGCTGTTGTGATAAACCACAGTTTCATCATCAAACATCGCGAGAGGCCAGCCATAAAGAGCTTTTCGGAACTGCAGCTCTTTGGTGAAAATCAAAGTGCAACCGGCAGAAGGATTGATATGAGTTTCCAGATGAACGAAGTTTTTGGAATATTGAATTCCAGTAATTGCATTTGAGCCAAAGCAGTATTCGGATTCCCTCAAGTTCAGTTTGGTTTCAAACCATTGCAGCTTTCTCCGGTCAAAAAGCACAACATGGATTTCGGGATCAGCTCCGTGAATGAAATATCCTACGCAAAAGAAGTCCTCAGTATCTGAAATCTCCTGGCCCAATATCGGGAGATCCAAATCCATTAATGGGACATAATCGAAACCGTGCTCCTTCAAAACATCCCTCAAGGTCGTACTCCATAGTGGGGTGACAAACAATGCCGTTATCAGGACTGCAAGACCAACGATTTTCATCTTTCTAGTCTATCCGTACCGTATTCAGAAAAATCAGAAAACACCTGACTGGGGCCGAGAAGAATCTTCATCAAGGCCAACCAGTCAGGCATAGGTCAAGCTATCAGCTTGGAGTCTGTTGGAACACTCGCACCGAAATCCAAAAGGAAATCAGAGAGCTTCCTCAAAATGACTTCCATTGGAAATCGATCCACATTACCAAGATTGAAGAGGGAGACTCCCCAACGCCTGGCAAGTCGAATCATCTGGCCAGTACCGCCGATATCTCGTCCTTGAGGAGTCCAGCATAGAACGAATTCCACTCGTGTTCTGTCGGAGAATTCTTCTCCGAGAAGAATCAAAGTGTTTCGTGCATGTAGCCGGCGCACGGCGTCCGGGATTGTTTTCCAATACGGATGTAGTTCACTCGCGAGATCAAATGCCATCTGCGGCAATGAATGGAATGGCGAACCGTGGCCATTATAACGGGCCCACGGCAGGTACACTCGTTTCGTGCCGCGAGCTTTATCCGCTCCTTTTTCAAACGCAGAATCTGCCCCTTTGGCCGCGCCTGATCTCAAGGTGAAGCCACCCAGTGCGAGGTAGTAAGCAACAAACTCCATGATTTTGAGTATGTTTACCGGAGTGATGCGAGCACCAACTCCAGCATAGCTCCTTGCAGAAACCAAAGGCATCATGCGTATCCTCCTTTTGTTCTCCTGCCTT
>JAKEFK010000243.1 GCA_022616075.1 bacterium | reverse complement strand
TCGGAGAATGCACGGCCAGACTTCTGCGGTTCGGAGTTCCTTGTTCGATATTCGGACTTCTCTCCGCTATCATTTTGGTTGTCGGCTATGCCGCGTTAGGAAAGATAGCTGATATAGCTTTGCAGGACCTGGTTGTGACGTGCTCCCTTGTAAAATTCCATTGCCCTGTAGGAACGTTTGAAGTGATTATCCCGTATGGTGTTTGCCCAGCTATCCCTCACGCGAATTCCGATCGAGGAATCCTGTTCAAACGAATTTTGTACAATTAGATTCCCTTTGTTGTGCCCAAGTTCCAGCGGGCGATCGAGATCTTCGCTGCTTCCATCCAGATCAATTCCGACGGTCTCCGGACTGCATGTGACTGGATTTCCCTTGAACGTGTTGTTTTGGATCACAGAATCCTCCAACCGTTCCGCTCTGATTCCTCGAACGCAGTTTTCAAATGTGCATCCCTCCACTCGAATTCCCCGGTTAAAGCTCGTGCATTCGTTGGGTTGATTGCACTTCTTGCCGGTCAAAAGCAGCCCTCCGCGGTCAAATAAGATGTTTCGAAAGGTGATGTTTTCCGTTTGGTCCATCTCAATATTTCCTTCAAGCGTCAAGTTCTCCAGATTCAGATTCTTTGCTCTGCGAATCAGGATCAACGGGGACCGTCCCCGGATTACGGGCGAGACGGTATCGCCATAAATCGAGACCGGAGACGAGATGTTCTCCAGGATAATCGTTTCATTCAGCTGCCATTCCACGGATGGAATTCGAATTGATTTGCAGCCACGTTCCAGCGCAGTTTTCAGTGAGCTTGCCAGAGACGTCTCAGGATCCTTCTGAAGCACGCACTCCCTGGAGCTGACAGCTTCCGTCAATTGGGGCGAGTCGATAGCCGCTTCGATTTGTAAAAACGTCACCAGTATGATGGATGCGACAAGACATAAATTCATTACAACCTGAACAGATACGAAAACTTCAGGAAAAACTGATTGGCATCATTCAGCATTGCTCCCCGCGTGCGAATGACATGAGGCAATCCATTTTCCTCGATCAGACTCAAGTTTTGCCTGTTGCCGTTATAACCAACATACAGCGCAGTCCATGGATTCAGCAAATAAGTGAACAGCACATCGGCGTTCAGATTGCGGCGATCTTCCAGACTCGTGAGAACTGAACTCGCGATGGTTGTTTCATACTGGAGAATCACGCGAAGGGAGAAAGCGCGCGTGAATTGATAGTTTGCCCGGATGCTCACGATGTGATCATTGAAAATTGTGCTGTCCTCCGCGCGGAGTGCGGTAAAGAAATAGTTGTTACGCAATTGCAATCTGCGCAAAGGGCGAAGCACCATTCCTGTTGAAAAGAAAGTTCGATCTGCGCGAAAAGGAATTTGCCCCGAAGGCGGAACGAAATTGATGTCCTTACCCGCTTCATAAACCATCTCCAGAGTTGCCCATTTCCAGTAAGACGTCTGAAACTCGAGTCTCCATGCAGGCGTGCTGAAGTCAACATTGTCTTGCAGCACCGGAAAATCGATAGGACGCAGTCTTTGATGAAAATCAAAATACTCTAATCTCAAATTTGTTCGCTTCTTAAGCTCAAAAAAGATTCCTGGAGCCGCAATGGAATCCAATCGCGTGCCGTCATAATCCCAGGATTCCAACAGAGTCAATTCTGGTCCCCACGCGATAAGGACCTCTCCTTCCGGACGAAAATAGTAATGCGTGTTGACTTCCGTCTCTCGAAAATCTAGGCGCGGGATAAAACCTGCATGCGTACGAAACTCAGGCGAAATATCTTCATACGTCGCGGTGAGTTCAAACTTGCGTCCTGCTCTTTTCAGCTGGGCCAGATAGGCCGCTCCCGGTTCCTTGCTGCCATCAAGCGGATCATTCCAGCTACGAACTGCCTGTCCCGTTGCCTGCCAGTGGTCCCCCAACCGGAAACGAAAATCGGATCCCAGAACATAATTGTCTTCGCCTTCAAAATTCCTGCTGGTAAATAACAGCCCGATGGAGGATTGAGAAAGGAAGTCGCGCGTGAGTCGAACGACCGCAAAGTTCGCTTTGCTGTCAAATAGCGGACTGCTTTCAGGAACAATCTTTCCGGGCGCTTCATCATTCGTGTACAAAAAGCCAAGCGTGTAAGGACCCTGTTTTCCGGTGAATCTGCCGCCCAATTGTGGATCTGCCATCCGCCGCGTGAAGACAAGATTTAAAGGAGTTTCGAAGTACTGCGCATTCTCCAAAAAGAACGGACGCTTTTCGCGAAAGAATACTTCGAACCGCTGATTCACCGTGACCTGCGGTTCATCCGATTCTACCTGACTGAAATCCGGATTCACCGCCAGATCAAACACATTCGAATCCTTCAACACGAACTTCGCATCCAGCCCGGCAGCAGCGTCACTGCGATCCGTCAGAAATCCGGGAGGATCCGTTTCTCTTTGCAACAGACGAAAGGATCGAAACGTCGTATACGGAATCAATTGTAAACTCTTTCCCGACGAGATGTTTTTCAAACCGGTAAGAAGGGAACTTTGCGTCAAATATCCTTGAATGGATCGGGACATGTGCGGCCACGCGCTGTATTCATTGCTCCTGGCAATGCTTCTGCCGAAAAGAATTCTCCATGTATGTGAATCTTCAGAAGGAAAACGAATGCTCTTAAAGGGAACCGTCATCGATACGATGTATCCCTGGCCGGTTAGTTTTCCTTCCGAACGCCAGAGTGCATCGAAAGAAGCCTGATGTCCCCCCTGTGAATCAGCGCTGCCGGATGTTTCGGAGTATCGCGAATCCCACTGAACGCCAAGTGCATTCGTGGAAAAACAATAGGCGCGGCGCTGATCATTGAAGGTATCCAGATAAAACTCCACCCAGTCCTCATCTTCTGAAAAACCCTCACGACGGCTGATCGATGCAGCAATCCGCTCCGGATTCGAATCAAAACAGACGAAAATCACGTAAAGATTTGTATCGTCATAAGCAACATAGACGATGGTTTTTTGAGAAGCAGGCGCTCCATCGCTTGGAGTGGATTGCACAAAATCTTCGATGACTGCCATTTTTCCCAGCAAAGAAGCGCGTGGACGCATTTCTTCGAAATCGTCCAAACCGATTCGATGCGAAATTCTAGGAATGACAATCTGGGCAGTTGCACAGAATGCAAAATCAGCGGCGTAAAAAAAAAGGACTAGCAGGAGAACCCGCATGCTTGCATATAGTAGCATGACCAATCGTGGATCGTAATCGTGGATCGTACGATCATGATTTTCGATTACGATCAAGATCTCGATCACGATCCACGATTATTATTACCTGTGCGGAAGGCGTTCTCTTTCCTGTCGCAGGAATCCGGACTTCACGATGAAACAAGGGACTCCCTGGCTATTCTCAAATTTTGAAACGCCTCCGTTAATGGTCATGTTCTGGCGATTTGCCGACACGGTGAAACTGAGAATTGCCCGGGACGAATCGGATCCTTGAGCAATGATGATGCCGGCTCCATCCTCCGCATCAAATGTTGCATCGAAAAACTCCGCCGTCGTAAAGCAAGTCGGCACACCGCTGAGGGTAATCGAGCCTGACATCCTTCCGGATGCAAACGCATGTATGTCAACAGTTAGCTTTCCACTACGCAACCCCCCATCACTGATCGTGCCAAAATAGGTGCCGCTTACCGGATCTGCCAGAGCTGGCGGAACTCCGGAGGCACTATCTCCACTACACCCTGCAAACCTTAAGATGAAGAGCAAAGCCACGAAAAACTGAAGCATTTTGTTCAACATTGGTATCCTCCTTTCTGATCCTTCGCATTTGCAAAGGAGTCGCCAGAATCCTCTGTCGACGAGACGGCAAAGAAGGAAGAGGAAAAAGACCATCATGATTGATGTACATGCTATCAGGATTGAGGTAACAGGCGGGCTGGAAGCCGAGGTTGTTGAAAAATCAGTTGGAGCGCGGACTTCCAGTCCGCAAAAACCTGATCGCTCGACGACCATTTTGCGGGCAAGGATGCCCGTGCTCCAACTGGGACCGCCAGCATCTGGATTTTTCAACAAGCTCAGCCCGTAATGCAGGCTGGAAGCCTGCGCTCCGTTCTTGCAAAGTATCATATGGCATGCCATTATATGGTAATGATACATATAGCAAACACACTGTTTAACCGGGAGCTCAAGAAAGGAAGCGCGGGGCTTCTCATTCTTTCGTTGATTGAACATCGCCCGCGGCACGGATATGAAATCAGCAAACTGATCGAAGAACGTTCCGAAGGCGCCCTCAAATTCCATGTGGCCTCCTTATATCCGTTGCTCTACCGGCTGGAGAAGCGTGGATTGATCCAGGGACGATGGGTCGAAAAGACCGGACAGAGACGGCGGCGTTATTACCGCTTGACCCCGCAGGGAAGAAAAATGTTGAAGGAGCAACGCAGTCTCTGGCAGGATTTTGCGCACGCAATGAATTTGATTACTGGAGCTAAGCATGCCTGATTGGCGACAGGAAATTGCATCCTTTATCAAAGACCTGGATTTGGATCCGGGCAAAGAAGCAGAAATTGTTGAAGAGCTCAGTCAGCACCTGAACGACAGGTATCAGGATCTGGTCACGCAGGGAATTCCGGCGGATCGCGCTTATCAAACCGTGATGGAAGAATTCAATGGCGGAAAACTCGCAAGCGAGTTGCGTTCTTCGCTGAAATCGGATCAGCGGCGAACCCTGCCTGAAGAGCCGGAACGCCAGGAAAATCGCATCGCAGAACTGTGGCAAAACTTGCGTTACGGCGCGCGCATTTTGCGATTCAATCCAGGATTTGCATCGATCATGATTCTATCGCTTGCCCTGGGAATCGGAGCCAACACAGCAATTTTCCAACTGTTGAATGCAGTGCGCCTTCGCACATTGCCTGTGGAAAAACCACAGGAGCTGGCGAACATCAAGATTGTTAAATCGCCCAACGGCCGAACCGGCCGCGCTACTGGAAACAGTCCTCAGTTAACCAACGCGATCTGGGAGCTGGTGCGCGATCAACAGCAGGGTTTTTCTAAAACAGCAGCCTGGTACTCGCAAAGGCTGAATCTAAATCAAGGTGGCGAAGCGCGGTACGCGCAAACGTTATTCGTGAGTGGAAACTTCTTTGACACTCTTGGTGTACATCCTGTTCTGGGCCGTCTGATCTCCGGTGGCGATGATCAACCCAGTTGCGGATCCGGCGCAGCCGTGATCCATGAATCTTTCTGGCAGCGCGAATACGGCGGAAACAGATCTGTGCTCGGACGGAAGATTACGCTGGAGGGCCGGCCATTTGAGATTTCAGGCGTGATTCCCGCCAGCTTTTTCGGAATGGAAGTAGGAAGACATTTTGATATCGCGGTTCCGTTATGCGCCGAGCAATTTATCCATGCGGAAGAACCGTTCCTGAAAGGAGCGGATACCTGGTGGCTTGCTGCAGTGGGACGCATCAAGCCGGATTGGGAATTGGATCGCGCGTCCGCTCAACTTGTAGCGATTTCTCGCGGCATTTTCGAGGCAACAACTCCTTCCACTTATTCTGCATCCGATAAGAAAAGTTATAACGAAATGGAATTGGGGGCGATGCCGGCAAGTAATGGCCTTTCGAACGTGCGGCTTCAATACGAAAACCCGCTCTGGATCCTTCTTGCGATTTCTGGATTCGTATTGTTGATCGCTTGCGCGAACCTTGCGAATTTGATGATCGCCAGAGCGAGCGCGCGTCAAAAAGAGATGGCGGTGCGTTTGGCGCTGGGGGCTTCGCGAGCCCGGTTGATCCGCCAGATGCTGTCTGAAAGTTTGATGCTGGCTGTTGCCGGAGGCTTACTGGGAGCCGGTCTTGCGCAGGCACTCAGCCGAGCGCTGATCTCATTCTTAAGCACAGAGCGCAGCATTCTTTTCCTGGATTTGCGACCGGACTGGCGGATTCTTTTATTCACTGCAGGATTAGCGATTTTCACCTGCGCATTTTTTGGGTTGATGCCGGCCATTCAAGCTTCCCGTACACCACCCGGAGAGGCCATGAAAGCGTACAGCCGCGGAAACACATCCGAGCGTTCGCGATTTGAATCGAGACGCCTTCTGGTTGTTTCACAAGTTGCTCTTTCCTTGATCCTCGTTGTCGGCGCACTGCTTTTTGTGCGGACTTTTCACAATCTGACAACACTGGATGCAGGTTTTCAACAGGAGCGTCTTATTGTCAGCAGTTTCGACTTCACGCCACTCAACATTCCACCGGAACAACGGATCGCCTATAAAAAAGAGATTCGTGAGAAAATCCGTTCCCTTCGCCCCGTTCAATCAGCGGCCGGTGTTGCAATTGTTCCCCTCAGTGGTAGCGGTTGGAATGAATTCATTTCGATACCGGATGTAACCGTTCAAAGAGAGCTTGCGAATTTTAATCAGGTTAGTGATGGATTCTTCCAAACTATGGGTACACGGTTGATTGCCGGACGCGACTTCAATCACATGGATACAGCACAATCGCCACTCGTCGCGATCGTAACGCAAACCTTTGTGAGCAAATTTCTGAAAAAGCAAAACCCGGTTGGAATGAGCTTTCGAGTGACTCAAGCTGAAGGCCTGCCGGACAAGGTTTTCCAGATTATCGGTCTTGTGAACGATACAAAATATACCGAGCTTCGCGAAGAATTTACGCCGATCGTTTTCGTGCCGGAAAGCCAGGACCCAAATCCCGATCAGGAAGCGTGGCTCATCGTTCGTTCCACTGAAACACTCGCCGATCTTACGTCTGCCATTAAGGGAGCCGCGAGGGAACTGAATCCTGCCATCGGACTTGAGTTTCGCGTATTCCGTACCATGATCAAACAGCGACTTTTGCGTGAACGATTGATGGCTACGCTTGCCGGCTTCTTCGGATTTCTTGCAGCGATTCTTGCGATGATCGGTCTGTACGGAGTGATCTCTTACATGGTGGTCCGGCGCAAAAATGAAATCGGCATTCGCATCGCACTCGGCGCGAATCGCCAGAATATTCTTGCGATGATCATGCGCGAAGCAACCACTCTGTTAATCGCCGGACTTGCCGTGGGAACATTGCTGGCGCTTGTTACGGCAAGCGTCGCAAAAGCCCTGATTTTCGGAATGCAGCCGAATGATCCACTGACTCTGATTCTCTCGGTCGTCGTTCTCGCGGTTATCGCAACTCTGGCGAGCTTCCTTCCCGCAAAACGCGCGTCCACTTTGAATCCGATCCAGGCCCTGCGCGAAGAATAAAAACAAAGTAGCGCGGGCGTCTCGCCTGCGCACCCACGCAGACGGGACGTCCGCGCTACCTTTGCTATTATAGGTTCCATGAGCAAAGGACGGCTGGAAGCGTTTAGCGACGGTGTGATTGCAATCATCATCACAATCATGGTGCTGGAAATGAAAGTGCCGCATGGAGCGGATCTGATTGACCTGACTCCAGTCCTGCCTGCGTTTCTTACTTACCTGCTCAGTTTTGTTTTCCTGGGTATCTACTGGAACAACCATCATCATCTGCTGCAGCTGGTTCATCATGTGAATGGACGAATCCTGTGGGCAAATCTGCATCTGCTCTTCTGGCTATCGCTTATACCTTTTGTAACCGGTTGGATGGGTGAGAATCATTTTGCGCCATGGCCGGTCGCGCTTTACGGAACTGTGCTGCTGTTTTCCGCCATTGCTTACTTCATACTGACGCTTACCTTGGTCGCGCAGCACGGCAGCGATTCCGCTCTTGCAAAAGCCCTTGGCAGCGATTTCAAAGGCAAGATATCGGTTTTGATCTATGCGGTTGCCATTCCGCTCTCCTTCTACAACGCAGTTCTTTCCTGCGGATTGTATGTTGTTGTTGCTGTAACGTGGCTGGTTCCCGACCGCCGCCTGGAAAAATCTGTTAACAGAAGCTAACAAAGAGAACAAAGATTTCTGATTTTTTACAGAAGGACGCAAAGAACGCAAAGATTTTATGTCTTTTTCTTCGCGTCCTTTGCGAGCTTCTGTTAAAAATTCTCAGGCGGTTTTGAGGAAGCGGACGATACGTTCGAAGAGTTTTTGAACTTTCAGTGGTTTGTAATAGATTCCGATGATTCCCGGATGCCGCGCCAGACGGAGTTGCGTTGAATCCCCGGCAGAATTTAGGATTACGTACGAGGGGAGATTCCGCGTCTCAAAAGCTTTTTCTGCAAACTGAGTGGCGGTCATGTCTTCGTATTGCCCGGCAGCGATCAACAAATGCGGAGTATCAACCGCGAGCTCCTGAAGAGCATGCTGTGGAGTAAAACAAACCCGCACCTTCACGTGCGCCTGCGACAATTTATTGATCAACTCTCCAAGGGTATCTGAATCGTCAAGTATCAGAACACTTTTATTCATCTTTAGGCAGTCCTGAGTGAAATTTCCGTATCTGTTATAATACTTCGTCTTCCATGAAGATTCTAACAAAAAACAAGATCGTTGAGGCTTTCCATTTCCCTTTTACGGAGGCCCTGATCTTCTCGATTCTTGTCTGGTCCGCCTGGGGGCTTGCGGAAGCCTTTTACTGGGATCGCATCTCTCCAATGCTGGATTCCAATGTCCCAAGGGCAGACTCCTTCATATACATGCACGCATTTTTTATTTACGTTGCGATTGCGGCATTTCTTGCGCCCCTGATTTATGTTGGCATGCGGATTCTGCTTGCAGCGTTTGATTTGCACAATTCGCGAACGTTTCGCGCAGCCACGCTGTGCGTCATTCTGGGAATGTTTTTGATTGCGGCTTTATTTCACTATTTAAATTCCAGCTATTTGGTCATACTTCTAGGGATCGCTTTTTCATTCTTTCTTCTTTTTTTACTTTACCGTTGGGCATCCGGAGATGATTTCAGAATTCGCCGGTCCGGAACAATGATGTTGAGTATTTTTGTGATTTCCGTAGTGCTCTCTTTTGTTCCTTTTCCCATTTTTTCTTCAGAGTCCAATCCGAAGCAGCAGAAACAGGCCCAACCAGGTTATCGCAGGTTGATGGCTTATCATTATCTATTGCCACTGCTGGAACCATAACGGAGACTTTCATGTGTGAGTTCTTGAACGATCAAAATCGCCGCAGACTCATTGAATGGCGCCGCGATTTCCATGCGCATCCGGAGCTTGCCTACCAGGAGAACCGGACAGCAGGAATTGTTGCAGCGCATTTAAGGCAATGCGGTTATGAAGTGAAGACTGCCATCGGCCGGACCGGTGTGGTGGGCGTGATGGCCGGAAAACCGCAAGGCAAGACGTTAATGTTGCGCGCGGACATGGACTGCTTGCCTGTCCAGGAAGAGAACGACACACCCTACAAATCGGTTCATGAGGGGCGCATGCACGCTTGCGGACACGATGGGCACACGGCCATTTTGATGGCGGTCGCCGAGCACCTCCAAAAGAAGCGGCAGACTTTGCAGGGAACTGCAAAACTCGTTTTTCAACCGGCTGAGGAAGGAGGAAATGGGTCCGAGCGCATGATCCAGGATGGCGTGCTTTTGAATCCACAGGTGGATGCAGCTTTTGGACTTCATCTATGGAATGACAAACCGATCGGAAAAATTGCGCTGAACCCTGGTGCTTTAATGGCAGGTGTTCATTCGTTCGATCTCACGATTCACGGGAAAGGAGGGCACGGCGCAGCACCCCATCAAACGATAGACACGATCGTTGCCTCGGCCCAGGTCATCAATAATCTACAAACAATTGTGAGCCGCAATGTGGATCCGCTGGAAACTGCGGTTGTTACGGTTGCTTCCATTCACTCCGGTTCCGCTTTTAATGTGATCGCAGAAACCGCTTCACTGAAAGGAACTGTCCGCTACTTCAGCCGCGCTCTTGGCGAACAGTTACCGCTAATTTTTGAACGCATCGTTTCCGGCACCACGCAATCTCTGGGAGCCACCTATTCATTGAAATACGAAAAGCTCACGCCACCTACAATTAATGATCCTCGTATGGCGGAGTTCATTCGTGAAGTGGCTTCGGAAGTTGTCGGAAGCGAGAATGTCATTATGGATGCGCGCACAATGGGCGGCGAAGACATGTCTTTCTTTCTGAATGAAGTTCCGGGATGTTTCTTCTTTGTTGGATCGCGGAACGAGCAACAGAATCTCATTTATCCGCACCATTCGCCGAAATTTGATTTCGATGAGGCCGCCATGGAAATTGGTGTAGAAGTATTGTGTCGCGCCGCCGAAAAATTCCTTTCCTGAGAGGTTACACATGGAAAGCACAGAATTTGTAAAGGAACTGTACGAGCTTCAACAACAGATGTTATCCGGTCTGGATAACCTGGAGCTTGTGCAATCGGAATCGGACAACAATCTTGATCTGCCGAATCTTTTGAAGATTGCATTGAAAAACGAGATAGAAGCAAGCGAGCTTGCCGCATATTGGATCAGCTCAACGCCGGAAATTGATGTCAAACTCGGTTTTGCCCGCCAGGCAGGAGACGAAGCAAAACACTATAGACTGATCGAAAAACGTCTCGCAGAAATGGGAGTAGATCTTTCGGGATTTAATCCTCTTGCTATGGGATATTCAAAAATGTTTGAGTACTTAAAATCGATTGATGATACGGTAACGCGGCTTGCGTGCGGACAATTCATGCGTGAGGGAATCGCCGTGAAACGAAATGAGCAATTCATTAAGCTGTGCGAATCGCGTGGCGACGAAGAAACAGCGAAGCTCTACCGGGACATCATTCAGCCCGATGAGCAATACCATCACCAGCTGGGAAAAACGATGCTGGAGAAATACGCGCACACGCCCTCAGCGCAGCAGGCAGCGCGCGAGGCGGTGATGAAAACATTGCAAATCGCCGAAGAGCTTCGCGGAATCGCGGAAAAGAAGCTCGGTGTGAGCCAGATTCCCGGGTGTTAGATGGAAATCAAAAAAATCAGCGTGCTGGGCGCCGGAATCATGGGCGCCGGAATTGCTCACGTTGCAGCTGCCGGCGGTTTTAGAACTCAACTCTACGATATCAGCAAGGAAATTCTGGAAGGCGCGCTGAAGCAGATCCGGTCCAATTTGCAAAAAGGCGTGGAGCTGAAGAAGATCACGCAGGCGCAGATGGAAGCTGCAATCTCAAACATCGACTGCTGCGAAGATCTTGACAAAGCGGCCCAGGCGGATTTCATCATTGAAGCGGTCCCCGAAAACATTGCGCTAAAACTGAAAATCTATTCCGCTCTCGATAAAGCTGCTCCGCGGGAAACCTGTTTTGCAAGCAATACTTCCGGTCTGAGCATCACGGAAATGGCCGCCGCTACTTCCCGACCTGACAAGTTCATCGGAATGCATTTTTTCAATCCCGTTCACAAGATGAAACTCGTTGAAATCATTCGCGGTCTGGAAACGAACGATGAAACTTACCGGATCACAGATGAAGTTGCGCGTATCATGGGCAAAGAGACGGTTTCCGTTCGTGAATCTCCCGGTTTCGTTACGAGCCGCATCAATGCGCTGATCGGCAATGAAGCGTTTTACATGCTGCAGGAAGGAATCGCGAGCGCGGAAGATATCGATAAAGCGCTGAAACTGGGACTCAATCATCCGATGGGACCGTTTGAGCTTGTGGATCTTGTAGGGCTGGATACCCGTTTGAGCATCCTGAATCATTTACACGAAACTCTCGGCGATAAATACCGTCCCTGTCCGCTGCTGGTCAAGTACGTGAAGGCCGGGCGGCTGGGTAGAAAAGCCGGCAAAGGAGTCTATGACTATCCGGAGAACAAACAATGATCGATCTAAAAAATGTTAAATATGAAGTGCGCGACAAAATTGCATGGATCACGATCGATCGTCCGGAAGTTAGAAACGCTCTTGATCTGCAAACTGTAAATGAATTGCACGCGGTCATTGCCGGCTTCCAGGAAGCGGATGATGCATCGGTCGCTGTATTATCCGGATCGGGCGAAAAGGTATTCGTCTCCGGCGCCGATATCCGGGATATCCGGTCCCGCAACAAATTAGATGCTTTGAAAGGGATCAATTCGCGCCTCTTTAAAGCGATAGAAGATTGTGAAAAACCTGTGATCGCTGCAGTCAACGGTCTTGCGCTGGGTGGCGGATGCGAGCTTGCACTGTCCTGTGACATTCGTGTGTGCAGCGAGAATGCAAAATTCGGTTTGCCGGAGGCATCTCTTGGCATCATTCCCGGGGCAGGTGGAATGTATCGCATGTCGCGAGTTGCCGGAGTGGGAATCACAAAAGAATTGATACTGACCGGCGAAGCAATCGATGCGCAGCGGGCTTTGCAGGTGGGCCTTGTATCCCGCGTTGTTCCGCAAAGCGACCTGCACAAAACGGCGGAACAGATTGCTCAAAAAATTCTTTCACGCGGTCCGCTCGCCATTCGTCTGGCGAAGCGCTCTTTAAATCTCATCACACAGATGTCCACCGAAGCAGCCATGGCTCTGGAATCCTTCGCTCAGGGAATTCTGTTTGAATCGGAAGATAAAGAAGAAGGAACGAGCGCCTTCCTGGAAAAAAGAGCTCCCAAGTTCAAAGGCAAGTAATGACTTTTGCGCTCGCCTGTACGTTTGTGGGAGTCGTCTTTGGCAGCGCACTGACACTTCAGATTCTGGTCATTCCCATTTTGATGGGACGTATCCAGGATCGTTCCGCGGTCACTCGCATCTCGAACGAATCGCTGAAACGACATCATACGATTTCCGTGATTCTCCTAACAGCTGCTGCCATCCTCTTTTTTATGGCATCCAGGCTGCCCGCGTTAACTCTAACCGGAGTTCTGGTGGCTCTGAATCTTTATCAGCGATTCTGGATCTTCACGAAACTGCATCTGGTAAAACAACCAATCGGTGTCCAGGACCTGATCCAGCCCGATAACGTTTTGCGCGAAGAATTTAACCGGCTTCAGCGGCGCGTCTACTGGATCTTTCGATTGCACTTTTTTTTGCTTTTCATTGACCTGCTAGTCGCCGCATTCTAGAATAAGCACGCATGATTAAGAGCTTGATACTCTACATGAGTGACCAGCCGCGTCTGCAGCGAATGGCCTCGAATATGGAAGTCTCCCGGCGCGTGGCCCACCGTTTTGTTGCCGGTGAGAAAGTCAGGGAGGCTGTTGAGGCGGTCCAGGTGCTGAATCAAAAAGGATTCAGCGCGACGCTTGATTATCTGGGTGAGATGGTAACAAAACCGGACGAGGCATCGCACGCCACGCAGGAATACCTGGCGGCTCTGAGCCAGATCCATTTGCATAATTTGAATTCCAACGTTTCGTTGAAATTGACGCAGTTCGGTCTTGGTATCGATGAGGAATTGTGCAGATCCAATGTGGAACAGGTTATAAAACTCGCGGGAGATTTTAACAATTTTGTCCGGATCGACATGGAAGGCTCACCCTGTACGGATGCCACAATCCGTATTTTTACTAGCTTGCGCCGCCAGTATGAAAATGTCGGTATCGTGTTTCAAGCGTATTTGTTTCGATCGGAAAACGATATCCAAGATGCTTTGGCGCTGCATTCCCGAATCCGGCTTTGCAAAGGCGCTTACAAAGAACCGCCGGAAATTGCATTCAAAAAAAAGAGCGCCACGGATGCAAATTTTGTAAAATTGATGAAGATTTTGTTGAAAAGTAGCGTTTATCATGGAATCGCCACGCATGATCCTGCCATGATTGCTGCAACGAAAGAGTTTGCGCAAAAGGAAAGTATCGACAAAAAGCATTTTGAATTTCAAATGCTCTATGGCGTGAGACGGGATCTGCAGGAGAATCTGCTGAAAGAGGGCTATCCCGTACGGATCTATGTTCCTTATGGCGAAGAATGGTACTCCTACTTGATGCGACGAATGGCGGAACGTCCCGCTAACTTGCTTTTTGTGTTAAGAAATCTATTACGCGGATGAAAATATTATGGCTGAGCGTCTATTCACTGCTGAAGAAGCAGACAACTTGATTCCGAGTTTGGAACTGATCGTATCCAACATACAGGAGCACCGCAAGACAGCTTTAATTCTTGGTAAAGAGCTGGAAGCAATTCAGGCGCGCATTCAATCCGGTGAAAACGTAGTTGCGTCGGAACTGATGAACAAGCGCACGGAATTGGAATTCATCATAGAGATCATTCAGGAAGGCATGAATCAAATTGAAGAGCTTGGGGGTCAACTGAAGGATCTCGATATGGGATTGGTCGATTTTCCTGCAATTATCGAGGAGGAAGAGGTGCTTTTGTGCTGGAAGTTCGGTGAAAAATCGATCGGCTTCTACCATGGTTGGACCGATGGTTACGCAGGCCGGAAACCCCTGAAGAAAAGTTAAAGGGTTCAAGAGTTCAATTGTTCAAGAGTTTGGGATGCGCTTTTCACGTATAAGATTTAGCATTTAACTGCGATGGATCTACTTAATAAGTACGGATACAGTCTGGTTTTTGCGGTGGCTCTGTTGGAACAGCTGGGGTTGCCGATTCCGCTGGCGCCAATCCTTCTTTTGGCCGGAGCAGTGGCTGCAAGCGGCAGTCTGTCCCTGACTCTTGTGGTAGTTTTTGCTGTTCTTGCAGCTCTGATAGGAGATACGGTCTGGTACTATCTTGGCAAGAAAAAAGGCCGCTCTGTTTTGAAAATGCTGTGCTATATGTCGTTGAGTCCCGAAACTTGCGTAAGAAAAACGGAAGATAGTTTTCTGAAATATGGAATGAATTCACTGCTCTTCGCGAAGTTTGTTCCCGGATTGAACACCATCGCTCCCCCAATGGCCGGACTGGTGGGATCGCGGTTTCCTGCATTTTTCTTTCGCGATCTAGCCGGCGCTCTGGTCTACGTCCTCGCATTTCTAATTCCTGGTTATTTTTTTGAAAAAGAAATTTTTCAGGTCACAGATATCTTCGAGCTGCTGGGGAAAACTTTTTTCTGGCTTCTCATCGGCGGACTCATTTGTTACGTCCTCATTAAATACATCAAGCTCAAACTTTTGCAACGAATGCTTTACAAAGAGCGAATCACAGCGCAGGAGCTTCACGAGAGGATGAGCGCCGGAGAAGAATTCATTATCGTTGATATCCGGCAGAATCTGCGTTTCGATCCGAAATCGGGATTCATTCCGGGCGCACGCCGCATACCACCGGGAGACATTGATCAACATCTGCCGACGCTCGATAAAGAGCGCTGGATCGTAATGTATTGCACGTGACCCAGCGAATTTACCAGCGCCCGTGTGGCGAAATTATTGTTTGATCGGGGTTACCGGAAAGTGAGACCGTTGCTGGGCGGGTTTGACGCATGGGTACAAGCAGGTTTTCCGGTGGAGGCTTTTTCCAATGCCGGAGAGACTGCTTGAGAAAGATCAAAACACCTCCGGAAAAAAGGATCGGCGAGATTCTGAAACTCCTGAAAAAAGCGTATCCCGATGCTCGTTGTTCGCTGAATTACACAACTCCGTTTGAGCTCTTAATCGCGACAATCCTCTCCGCGCAATGCACGGATGCAAGAGTCAATCAGGTAACCAAAGATTTGTTCCGTAAGTATCCTGGCCCGCAAGACTACTTGAACGTGCCGGAAGAAGAGTTGCAAAATGACATCCGCACCACTGGCTTTTTCCGCAATAAAACAAAGAGCATACGTGGCGCCAGCAAGAAGTTGTTGGAAGATTTTGGAGGCGAAGTTCCTTCAACCATGGATCAGTTGCTAACGCTGCCGGGAGTTGCGCGCAAGACTGCTAACGTGGTTCTGGGAAACGCATTTAACATCACTTCGGGAATTGTGGTCGATACACATGTGAGTCGTGTCAGTCAAAGATTGGGACTAACAAAACAGACTCAACCGGAAAAGATCGAACAGAGTTTGATGAAGTTGGTCCCCAAAAAAGAATGGGTTGCTTTCAGTCACCGTTTGATCATGCATGGCCGCTATGTTTGCAAGGCTCCTAAGCCGGATTGCCCCAACTGCATCCTAAACGACCTCTGCCCTTCTTCAACGGTCTGAAGCAAAGTAGTGCGGGCGTCCCGCCGGCGACTTTCGCAGACGAGACGTCCGCGCTACTTTGTTTAAATCTTCATTGTGACAGCGACACCATCGCGGATGGGCAGAATCGTTGAGAAGGCGCTGGGCGTGTTGAAGATCATTTCGTTGTAGTGAATGATTGCGCGAGTTGATACATCGGGCTGGGACTCAAGGATTCTACCGGACCAGAGCACATTGTCCGTGATAAACAATCCACCTTTACGGAGTCGCGGAAATCCTTTCAAAAAACCGGAAGGATACTGATGTTTGTCGATATCCATGAAAATGATATCGAATTCCCCCTGCTGCTGATCGAGAGTTTCCAATGCATCACCACGAAAG
>JAKEFK010000242.1 GCA_022616075.1 bacterium | reverse complement strand
TCTTCGCATCCCTTCTTCAGGTATTCCAATTGTTTTTCCGGCGTCATTCTTCTCTCCAATCACAGTTTACTTTATTTTTTCATCGGGCACGGTATGGAAAGGAATCCTGAGAAAACGATAAATCGTTTTCCTTCTTCCGTCTTTCATTTCCGGATTCCAAAAATCCCATACAATTTGCCCCTTGGGGTCTACTTCAAACACATGACCGCGGGCTGACTCACAGATCAGAGTATTGCCGTTTGGCAATCTTTGGGCGGAGCCCTGCAGTCCGCTAAAAAAAGTGTTCCGCGGTTGGGCTTCATAACTCCACACAATTCGCCGAGTCACAGGATTGATTTCCAGGACTCGCGAATATTTTCGGTGAAGGCCGTTATCAAAAATCAAAATGTTTCCACTGGACAGCATCACAGGCATGTGTGGCCAATCTAATACATTCGTACCATAAACCCACACGACTTTCATCGTTTTCCGATCGAGGATCAGGATGAGATTAACATTGCGCAGACAGATCAAGATATTTCCACTCTGAAATCGTTTGTCCGATTGCCCATAGGGATTTTCCGGCAGCACCTTTACGGTGTTTAAGTGGTAATAATCATATTTTTTACTGGGAGACTGATTCGTGGGTTTGTCCAGAGGGGAGGGAGCATGCCACCTGCGTAATTCGGTTAGATGTTCGAATGTGGACCACTTTTCCAGTAATTCACCATCTGCGGAGAGTCGTTGAATAGCATCGAAAATGACATTCCTGCCTTTGTAAGGTCTCGAAAATTCCCGGCGAATGGTCCAGAAGGTGCCGTCAGACAAGGCCTCCACGTCATGGTGAACAAACATTCTATTCTTCCAGATCACGCTGGAATCCCAATCCACTTTCCAAATTCCCTGCCCCATGCAGACTCCCATCAGCTCTCCATTTTGAAGTGGTAAAACGTATTCACATTTCTTCTTTTTTCCGAAGTCCCAGGTATGCAGCCGTTGGCCGGACAGATCTGTGAGGTAAGCAAGACGCACATCATTCGTGTAGAGATTGTAGCCAGGATAAGCGCGGGCCCGATCCAATCTGGTTACACCGAGCCGATTGGAATCTTCTTCCCTTTCACTCCACTGGATATAGGGAAGGGCTTGCAGCTGCTCCACTTCCTGGAGTTGTGTGGTTTCCGTTTTTCCTTTTCCCCAACGCCACCAGAAATACAGTGAAATAATCAGCAGCAGGAGGAATCCCAAGAGAAGTTTTTTCACAGGCAAATTCTAGAACGGATTGGTAGTGGTAAAGCATTTGCCATTGTAAAAGAACGGCTTTGAATTTCAAAGACGCTAGCCGCAGACCGCGAATCAACTTTTGGTGAGCAAATGCTCTGCAGCCAGCGGATCGAGCAGAGCATTGTCTAAGAATCCAAGTATTTTGGCTACGGACAAAGCCTAATTGCGCAAGCAAATTCAAACCAGAACTATGGACAATGCTCTGCCACTACACAATTAGTACTTTTCTACCCTCCACTCTCAAACGGTTTTCAAAAAAGAGTTTTACTGCTTCAGCATAGGCCTTGTGTTCCAGAGGAAGAAGCCGGTCAGCGAGAGTGTCGGGTGTATCTTCAGACAAAACTTCGAGTGTCTTCTGGAGAATAATGGGTCCGGAATCCAGACCATCATCAATAAAATGTACCGTACATCCAGTGACTTTGACGCCATACTCCATAGCCTGTTCTTGCGCATGCAGACCGGGAAATGCGGGCAGTAAGGACGGATGAACGTTCATGATGCGAAGAGGGAAACGTCGCACAAAAGGAACTGAAAGGAGCCGCAAAAATCCTGCAAGGCAAACCAGATCGACTCTGTCTTGTTCCAGATTCTGGGCGAGTTGTTCATCGTATTGTTCACGATCTGCATAGTTTCGGTGGGGCAAGACAACTGACTCAATCCCTGCTTCTTTTGCATACTGCAAACCCGGCGCATCCGGCTTGTTGCTGATTACTGTGACAACCTGCGCATCCAGTTCACCCCGCTGACTGCACGCAATCAGATTGCGAAGATGACTCCCCCGACCGGAAATTAAAACGCCAATCCGTCCGCTCATTTTTTCACCGCAGAGGATGCAGAGACCGCTGAGAAAAAAGAATTATTTTTTACTCTGTGTTCTCTGCGTACTCTGCGGTAAAAAATTACGAGCGTGCTACGACGAGTTCCCGTTTTTCTTCGTTTGCCTCTGTGCTCTTTTGGAAGAGTTTGAGCTGTTCAAAACCTTCTTTAGGCACCGGTACCGGATAATTTTTAGTGTAGCAAGCCGTGCAAAAGATGCCGCCTTCCGGCTCTTCCGACGCTTTCAGTAAACCGTCCAGACTCAAATATTGAAGTGAATTCACGCCGATAAACTCGGCAATCTCCGGAACAGTTTTGTAAGAAGCGATCAGTTCTTCTTCGGTTGGTGTGTCGATGCCGTAATAACAGGGGCCAATTGTGGGCGGGCAGCTGATACGAAAATGAACTTCGCGGGCGCCCGCAGCACGAACCATCTTAACGATTTTCTGGCTGGTGTTTCCGCGCACGATCGAATCATCAATCAGCACGACACTCTTGTTTTGCAGAATATCGCGCACCGGATTGAGTTTCACTTTCACGCCAAAATGCCGGATGCTTTTTTTCGGTTCAATGAATGTGCGGCCCACGTAGTGATTTCTGATCAATCCAAAACCGATCGGGATTCCAGACTCAGCCGAATAGCCAAGAGCTGCAACAAGACCCGAATCCGGAACAGGCACAACCAGATCTGCTTCGACCGGCGCTTCGCGCGCGAGCTGGCGTCCCATGTTATAACGCGCGGTATACACGTTTCGCTGAAAGACATTGCTGTCCGGTCGCGCAAAATAAACAAGCTCAAAGATGCAGCTATGCTGTCGTTGTTGCGGAAAGGGCATTACGCTCTCCAGCCCTTTTTCGCTGATAACAATCACTTCACCCGGTTTCACATCACGCACGTAGTCCGCATCAATCAAGTCCAGAGCGCATGTTTCGGATGCCAGAATGTAAGAGCCACCCAGTTTTCCAATGCAAAGCGGACGGAACCCCCACGGATCGCGCGCTCCAATCAAACTGTCTTTCGTCAGTAAAACGAAAGAATATGCGCCTTTCAGAACAGCAAGCGCATCGATCAATGCATCGATAAATCGGGATTGTCTCGAGCGAGCGATCATATGCAGAACCACTTCCGTATCCGAGGTCGTGGTGAAAATGGTTCCTTCTTTCTCCAGTTCTCCGCGAATCGCAGATGCGTTCACAAGATTGCCATTGTGGCCGATAGCAATTTCTCCGCGATGGCACTGCACGTAGATCGGTTGCGCATTTTTCAGCTGGCTTGCGCCCGCGGTCGAATAGCGAACATGACCGATAGCGGCGTGGCCGCGCAACGAATCTAAACGATCTTTCCGGAAAATATCTGCGACCTGCCCCATGCCCCGTTCGCAGACAATCTTTTCACCATCGCTGATGGCGATGCCACCACTCTCCTGACCTCGATGCTGCAATGCATAGAGTCCAAGATACGCCATCTTGGCTGCTTCCGGATGATCGAAGATTCCGAAAACACCACACTCGTCATGGAATTTGTCGTCTTGAAGTATCATCGCAGTTGATTGGTGAATGAATTATACCAGATCTCGTATAACTCTTGGACAGAAAGCCGTATTAGCAAGTCCCCAGAAAACCGAATCGCGACTTCCCGTCCCCCTGTTTTTCCTAGAACAAAATAAGAAATCCGATGGAACTCAAAAATTTCTCGAAGCCGGGAGAGCGATTCGCTTCGGCAAGAAAGAAGATATCGAGATTGTGTCTCTCCAAACAGGAAAGCATCGGGTCGACTGGAGCCCTCCCAGTTCAACTCACAGCCCAACTTAATAGGATAAGCGCCAAAACAGCTTTCCGCAACAGTTGCGATCAGTCCGCCATCGGAACAATCATGGAGACTTTGCAACAATTCTTCTGAAGCCGCCTGTAGAAGCGCGCGGTGAGAGCGCTTTTCAAGCTCAAGATCCAGCTTTGGGCAGGGACCGGTAAGAGGAGCGTTCAGTGTGGCATATTGACTACCCCCGATCTCATCGCCCGAAGGACCGACCAGAACCACTACATCTTCTTCCCGCTTAAAATGCGGACTCAACGGTTCCCCGTCCCGCAAAATCCCCACCATACCAATGGTGGGAGTCGGATAAATTGCCTGGCCTTCCGTTTCGTTGTAAAAGCTGACGTTCCCTCCGGTGACCGGAGTTCCAAAGGTCTCACACGCTTTGGCGATTCCATCAACTACTCGTGAGAATTGCCACATGATGTGAGGTTTTTCAGGATTGCCGAAGTTCAAACAATTCGTGATTGCAACCGGTTTGGCTCCGGCACAAACCACGTTGCGCGCGGCTTCCGCGACTGCGATCTGAGAGCCTACGTAGGGGTCAAGCTCACAGAATCGTCCATTGCCATCCACACTCATTGCGAGATCTATCGATGTATCTTTGATGCGGATCATGGGAGTTGCGGTGCCCGGCATCGAAATAGTATTGGTTCGTACGGTGTGATCGTACTGCCTGTACACCCAGTGCTTTGAGGCAACAGTAGGCAGCCTCAGAATTCGCCTCGCGACGTCATTGTAGTCTTCCGGCAGATCCCCCTGGAACTCAGGATAGCGTTGCGAGGGCTCCTGCAACGGTCGCGAATACACAGGGGCTTCTTCTGCCAACGCGCGCGCAGGCACAGACGCCACTTCTTTTCCCTGGTACTGAATATGAAGCCATGAGTCCTCTGAAATCGTTCCGATATTTTCAGCATGCAGATCGTATTTTTCAAAGATTCGCTCGGCTTCCTGTTCGTGCCCTTTTTTGACTACCATCAGCATCCGTTCTTGCGATTCTGAAAGAAGTATTTCGTACGCGCTCATATTTTTTTCGCGCTGCGGCACAGAATCCAGATGGATTTTCATTCCACTTCCACCGCGACTCGCAATTTCGGATGTTGCGCAGGTCAGACCCGCAGCTCCCATATCTTGAATTCCTTCCAGGATGTCCTGTTGCATCAATTCGAGACACGCTTCCAAAAGAAGTTTTTCCATGAACGGATCGCCAACCTGAACGTTGGGACGTTTGGATTCGGTCTCTTCCGCGAACTCGGCGCTTGCCATCGTGGCTCCATGAATTCCGTCCCGTCCCGTTTTTGCGCCGACATAGTAAACGGAATTTCCCGGAATTTTCGCGCGTCCGTAATAGATTTTGTCGTGCGGCGCGACTCCGAGACAGAAAACATTTACCAGCGGATTCAAACTGTAGCAATCTTCAAATACAACTTCACCACCCACTGTTGGAATTCCCATGCAGTTTCCATAAAAACCGATGCCGGAAACGACTCCCCGCAGAATCGATCGATTTTGTTTGGATGTGAGCGGACCGAATCTCAGTGAATTCAAGAGCGCGAGCGGCCGGGCTCCCATTGTAAAAATATCGCGAATGATTCCACCCACACCTGTTGCGGCTCCCTGAAACGGCTCAATAAAGGAAGGATGATTGTGCGATTCGATTTTGAAAATGGCAGCAAGCCCTTCTCCAATATCGATCACACCGGCGTTTTCACCGGGACCCTGCAAAACGACCGGTCCTCTGGTGGGCAATCTCTTTAAGTGCAGCCGTGAACTTTTGTAACTGCAATGCTCGCTCCACATTACGGAGAACATCCCCAGTTCTGTGAGGTTCGGCTCCCGCCGTAAGGTGTCGCAAATCTTTGCGTATTCTTCTTGAGTTAATCCATGCGCTTCGATCAATTCTTGTGTAATCATATTTGTGGAAGTCGATATTAACGCTAACTGGAAGGCTTTGTAAATAAAGTAGTGCGGGCGTCCCGCCTGCAACTGTCGCAGACGAGACGTCCGCACTACTTTGTTAAGAGTACATCAGTCAGACAAAGTGTGATTTGCTCTTGCTCCTCAGCTCGAATCGTGCGAAGTTCAAAAAAAACTCTATCCTCTTCCACTCTTGCAATCACCGGCGGATTGGATTCGCGCAAAAGCTGCATCACATCCTGAGCCGGTTTTTTCGGATGTAAGCAAAGAGCATAGGAGGGCAAGGCTTTCATTGGCGCGACACCACCACCAATATAATTAAGCGTGGATTCTACGGACCATTTCACATTCGGGAAACGTTTTTGCAATTGTTCCAACCAGATCGTTCCACGCTCGCGTAATTGTTCCGCGGTTTGCGAAATCATGCTGATCACCGGTATTTCTTGCTCGACACCTTTTGCGTATGAGAGGAGGGTTGATTCCAGGGTTGCATAAATCATTTTATCGACTCGCAGGGCGCGAAAGAGTGGATTATTGCGGCATCGATCGATCCAGATTTTCTTTCCACAAATCACACCGGCCTGCGGTCCGCCTAGAATTTTGTCGCCACTGAAAGTAATGAGGTCCAAACCGGATTCCAATCGCTGCGAAACAAGAGGTTCTTCGGAAATCCCGGCAGATTCCAGTTCCGTAAAAATTCCGCTCCCTTGGTCCTCAACAACCGGAATGTTGTGCTGTTTCCCCAGAGCAACAAGATGTTCTAGGACGGGCCGTTCTGCGAATCCAATGATCTGATAATTGCTGGGATGAACAATCAAAATCATTCCGGTCTGATCATTGATTGCTTTTCGATAGTCCGATGTTCTGGTCTTGTTTGTTGTTCCTACTTCCCGAAGAATGGCTCCGCTCTTTTTCATTACGTCAGGAAGCCTGAATGAACCGCCAATTTCTATCAGTTCCCCTCGTGAAACGATCACTTCTTTATTTTCCGCAAGAGAGTTCAATACCAATAGCAACGCTGCGGCGTTATTGTTGACCACCAGCGACGCTTCCACAGGTAGGAGGTTGCGCAAAACATCATCCAGGTGCTTATCCCGTGAACCACGTTCTCCTCTGGAAAGATCGAATTCGAGGTTGCTATAGCCCGAGGCGATCTCCTGCAGATGGGTTAGAGCTGCTGCCTGGATTGGGGCGCGACCCAGATTCGTGTGCACAATGATGCCTGTAGCGTTGATGACGCTTTTCAAGGAGTACTGGTAGGCTTGGCGAGCCCTGAACCCGATGCTCGCGACCAGTTGTTGCCGTTCTGGGAGAACCGAATCTTCTCTCAGATTTTCCCGCAATTCCTTCAACTCCTCGCGGATAATGTTCACCAGTTGTTCTCGTGAGTAATCCGACCCCCACTCCTGCTCTAGACAGGATTCCAGCAGTTCGTGGACAGGTGGAATTTGACGATGCACGTTGCTCATCGAACTACGGTGTAAATCGGCGCCATTCGGTTATGATATAGTTTCACACTACGTTAGGCTAGAGGGGGAAAGTCATCGCATGTCTCGAATAAAAGAACGGATGCAAAAGGATTTCCTCGAGGATCCCGAGATCAAGGAGTCGATCGACGATATCCTGTATCCGTTTCGCAGCAAAAAGGATCCGGTAATCACAGTTCAGTTTGGTGTACCGCCTGAACAACAGGACCAATGGGGGGAAGCAATCGGTTTTGCTTCCGGACACAATAGCTACAAACAGATCAAAGCCGGCCGTCTTATAAAACACCGGATCGATTTGAAATCTGATCAGGTCTGGGAAATCTATCAGCTCTACCAAATGTTGGAAAACTCGCCACACCTGGAAATCTTTATTGACGGGCATCGTCTGCCCTATGCTGCAACGCTATGGCTTCCTTTGTTGTGGTTCTACTTATAAAATTATTGAATATTGCATAGTGCATATTGCAAAAAAAAGTGGACGAACTTTGCACTATGCAATTTGCAATAAGTGATGGATACCAAACAGGAAGTCAAGCAGATTGAACGGGAGTTAGACGAACTGGATTACTCGTTAACCTTATTAAAAAGAGACTACGAGGTTTATTTTTCCGGTGGCGCCAAGCTACCGCCACTGGACGCTCACCGAAAACTGGAAAGGAATATCCGCAAATACGCCGGGATTACCTCGCTGAATTACGCTCAACGATTTCGCTACAACAATATTACCGCCCGGTTCCAGTCTTATGTGGATCTCTGGACCAAGCAAATGCGCTACAAGGAAGAAGGACGCACACCCAGCGGTGGAATCGTTCAGGTTCCGGAGACTCCCAAAAAGGAATCCCGGAAAAGTTCTGCGGATGCGGAAGCAAATAAGTTCCAGAAACTGTTCAATGAATATCTAAAGACTTGCCAGAAGAGCGGCGAGAACAAAGCTGTATCCTTCGAAAAATTTTCAGAGCAATTGGCAAAACAGAAGGAAGCCATTTTAGAACGTTATAAGTGCAAAGACGTTGAGTTTTACGTAACGGTAGAACAAGGGAAAACCAAGCTGAAAGCGAAACCAATAAAGTGAATTCTGGTTCTGGAGGGCGAGCCTCCGTGCCCGCCATGGGCGGCCAGGGAGGGCCGCCCTCCGGAATTCGAGCTAGCTGGCTAAAACGATTTCGACGTCCCCCGCTTGCATCCGCCCTTCCGGGCTTTGAATAATATCGAACGTAACTTCTTGTCCCTCTTTCAGCGAACGATAACCGTCACCGCGAATCATCGAGTAGTGGACGAAAATCTCTTCGCCAGTATCCTGTTTGATAAAACCGTAGCCCAACTTGTTGCTGAACCATTTCACTTTGCCGTTTAAACGCATTTCCGTAATACCTCTTGTGCAAAAAAAAACCCAGGGATTTTGACCCTGGATCAACTAGTTTAATCTGTGATGAGCAGTGAAACATCCAAACAAAGAACCTTTTAACGCCATCGAGCATAGCCTTGTTACAATTAGTTGTCAAGAATCTAAATCCGTATATTTTCTATGAGAAAAATGTCCAAAAAGATCTCTGTTCCGGTAGTCCTGGCAAGCGCCAGTCCGAGGAGAAAGGAGATGCTTCGGGCATTGAACATCGATTTTGACGTCTTTGTTTCAGATATTCATGAAAAATTGGAATCACGCAAAAATCCTGCGCGGATTGCTTGCGAATTGGCCATTGCAAAAGCCAGAAAATGCTTAAGGCGCGACGCGCTTATCATCGGAATGGACACTCTTGTTGTTGTGGACCGCAGGAAGCTTGGAAAGCCGGTCAATTCGGAAGACGCGAGAAGGATGCTGCGATTGCTCAGCGGCAGGACGCATCAGGTGATTACAGGAGTTGCCTTGATGTGGAAAGGCCGCCTTGTCTCGCAAGCCTCCGTGACACGGGTCCAATTCCGGCGCATTCGATCGCAAGAAATCGATTGGTATTTACAAAGTGGAGAGACCTTTGATAAAGCCGGAGCTTATGCGATTCAAGGTATGGGTCGCATCTTTATCAATCGCATCGATGGATGCTACTACAATGTGGTGGGTTTCCCGTTAACCGTTTTTCAGAGTCTCTTGCGCCGTTTCGGTTTGACCATCTTTGATTTGCAAACATAGGTGATAGACCGGATAAAGGAGATAGGCCCGGATAAAAGCATGTATAGAAAAATTATCCGTTCTATCCTTTGATCCGGTTTATCTCCCAATCTTTTGAGCTTTGCAGGGTACGTAACACCTTTGGTGTGATCGAGGAAGTCGGATGCTTTTCAAGATCGATAGAATTCAGCCACTTTCCTTTGGAACCGTTTAAATGAAAAGATCGTGGAACCAGAATGTGCACACGAATTTTTCTAAACGTGACTGTATGCCGGATTACACGATGGTTTGTCACAGCATCGATTTCAATTCCCCATGCATGCTGGAACTCTCTGATGATTGTATGTTCCGGCTTTTCTTCGGTTAGCAATACATCAGGAAAAATCCACACATTTTTCAAGAATGCTCGATCCCTGTTCCGGACGTAGTAGGCAGCTCCTTTTGAGTTCAGAATCAGCAAATACCAGTGGAAGATCCTTGTCTCTTTTCGAATTTTTTTCGGAGGAAAGTCTCTTTGGACCCCCATTTTTCTGGCCTTGCAATCCTTGCGTAAAGGACAGATCGAGCATTCTGGATCGGGCAAGCAAATGCGTTCGCCCAGCTCCATGAGTGCTTGAAAAAAATCTGACGCTGGAGCGCTTTCCCCAAGGGAAAGGAAATTTTCCTCCAACTTTTCTTGTGACAGCATCATTCGAGACAACACGCGCTGAATATTTCCATCCAGAGCAGGAGTCAGAATTCCAAAGGCAATATTCCGGATGGCTCCCGCAGTGTATTTGCCGATGCCCGGCAACTCCAGCAGAGCAGGAAGATCAGAAGGGAAAATTCCATGATGATTTTTTACGATCTTGCGCGCGCAACTGAGCATGCTATAACCTCTCCTGTAATAGCCGATGCCTGACCACAATGAGAGAAAGTCGGACTCTTTTGCTCGCGAGAGATCTTTCAGAGTGGGATAACGTTTAAGAATTATTTCATAGAATCTTTTTGCAACGGAAATTCTGGTTTGCTGGAGCAGGATTTCTGATAACCAGATTCTGTATGGTTGTCTGGTTTTTCTCCAGGGATAAAGAATCCTGTTTTCATCGTACCAGGCAAGCAAATGTTTGGTCGGAATTTTCATCGGAGTTGTAGTAAGAGGCACAGAATTCTATAATCTTAACACGACAAAGATCGTCTTTGCGTTAACGTGTCTTTGCGTCGTTGCGTCAAGACGCGGAGACAAACGCGGAGACGAGACGCGGAGACGAAAAGACGCGCAAACGCGAAGACGATTATGGCCACTCGCTGTCCTAAATGTGGTTCTGATCAAGTCCTCAATGATGAATGTTTGAAGTGTGGTGTCATGGTATCTAAAGCTCACTCCACCACTTCCACATCAATGAAACCGATTTCCTACGTGGCGCCTGATAGCACGGCAACGGATCCACTGCAAAAGGATATTTCGGCACCCGTGTGGCGTCCTTCACAAGAACGTGTCGTTTCGATCCCTGTTCGACCGAGAAGGGGACAACTGGAAACGAATCTGGTGAAGCTCGTGATACTGGTTCTACTGGTGGGCGGCGGATACCAACTTTACACATTTATAAAGAACAGAGCTTCTGCCTACAGCGGCTTCTACCGGAACAATATTTATTACTTTGGCGTGATGATCCCGGAAAAGGGATGGAGCCACTACCAGACAGGAGACATCAAGGCGAAAGAATTCAAGGACGCGCATGATGCTTTTTATCGAGGGAGCGACCCGGACGATCCGGAAATAGCAATGTTGATCTGGAGCGAACCAGTGGTGAAAAAGAAGGTCCCCCGCGTTTTTGATGACGAAACTTCCGAGAAAATGCTCCAGGCCATTGAAGCGGAAATCTTGCGAAGAATGGAAGGCGCCGGACTGCAGTGTGAAATTACCGAGGCTTCAAAGACAAAAATCGCCGGAAATGACGGATTTGTTGTTCATGCTAATGTCAATAAGAAAGAATTATTTATGAAAACCATCATCTATTGTGGATTTAATGAGACACGGGCGTACACAATCCAGTTTATCGGAAATGGCGAAAAGATGACCGACCTTCAAGAGGAAATCGAACAGATCGTCAAAACTCTCCAATTCGACATCTCCTTTATTTAACTAACCGCCAAGACGCCAAGGAAATCATTTCTCATTTTCTAAATTGCTTGGCGTTCTTGGCGCCTTGGCGGTTTAAAAACTAAGTGTTTCTACGGAGTTCCTGAAGCGTGAGTTTGGCGCATGTTTTCAGAGTGTCGAAAACGCCGACCCCTTTAGAAGCCACAGCTTCAAACACCGGTTCCTCCTTTTGACGAAGGATTCGGATCATTTCTTCAGAGGGTGAGATGTTGGGGAGATCCCGTTTATTCAACTGCAAAACGTAAGGAAGTGTTGCCAAATCATAACCCTGTTCTTTCAAATTTGATTTCAGGTTGTAGACGGCCTCTTCGTTCGCATCCATTCGTTCCACCTGTGAGTCGGCCACCATGATAATGGCATCCACACCTCTCAGGATCAGTTTTCTGCTCGCATCATAAAACACCTGTCCGGGCACAGTATAAAGGTGAAAGCGGACTTTGAATCCTTTCACCGTTCCCAGATCGAGCGGCAAAAAATCAAAAAATAGCGTACGGTCCGTTTCGGTAGCCAGCGAAATCAGTTTTCCTTTTGCAGTTGGATTGGTTTTGTCGTAGATGAATTGGATGTTGGTCGTTTTACCACCCAGACCGGGGCCGTAATAAACTATTTTGCAATTGATTTCCCGGGCCGCGTAATTGATGAACGTCATGATGCTCTGAGGTCGAACCAGCTTTATTCGCTGAATAAACTGTCAATATCTTCGTCTGTTATCTCTGCGAACGGGGATTCGTAGCCGCCACCGGCTTCTTTTTCCTTCTCTACCTTTTCCAGGATTCGATTGAATACGCCTTCGAGTTCACCGGATGCTTTTCGAACCCTCAACCGGACCAATCCCAGGGATGAACGTTCATCAAAAATGATGACCAGTATGACTCTTCGACCGACGATGGAAATATGAATATTGTCCCTTTCTCCTTCATGAAAAAGAACGGTGAATTCTTTTTCACCGATGAGTCTGGCCAAACCATCGGTAGCTGCAACATTCCCGGCAGTTAATGAAGCTAGAGAAGTCGTATCTAGATTATTGATGTCCCCATTGTAAGCAATCTGTTGACCATTCTTATCGACGAGGAATACCATCTTTGCGTTTGTTTCGTCTTTGAGTTTCTGCAGAATCCCGCGGATCTGCTGAAACTCCTCCTCATACATGATCATGTCCGTGCTGGGCATAATACTCCCCTTATGAAAACTTCGAAGGAATCGGCCTCATCTGCTAGCGTAAGGTTAGCACAACAAGGTTAATAGGTTCAAGGGTTCAGCGCGCAAGTAGCGCGGGCGTCCCGCCTGCGGAGCTGCGCAGACGAGACGTCCGCGCTACATTTTTATTTGGGCACGCCGTCCTGTAATCGCACGAGACATCGTCACTTCATCGACATATTCCAGATCGCCCCCAACCGGAACTCCAAGAGCAATCCTGCTGATTTTGTCCGCATCATCCTGGATTAGTCGCGCGATGTAGACGGCTGTTGCTTCTCCTTCGACTGTGGGATTTGTGGCGAGGATAACTTCCTTTGCCCGTTTCGATTTCAAACGCTCAAGAAGCTCTTTGATTCGAATTTCAGATGGGCCAATCCCATGCAAGGGATTCAATGAACCCAGAAGCACATGGTATTTGCCATGAAATTCACGTGTCTTTTCAATGGCGATCAGGGTCGTTGGCTCTTCGACAACGCAAATGATTTCATCTTCACGTCGCGGATCGGAACAGATGCGGCACGGATCGAGGTCAGTAAAATTCCAGCAGATGGAGCAGTACCGGATCTTATCCTTCAATCCTGTGAGTGAAGCGATGAAGCTCTGCTGGTCTTCGGCAGGCATTTTCAAAATATGAAACGCGATCCGTTGGGCAGATTTAATCCCGATGCCGGGAAGCTTCATCAATTCTTCGAGCAACCTCGCTAAGGGCGCCGGATAATATTGAAGCGGATATTCCATATAAGCCAATTTAACGCAGAGACGCAGAGGCGCAGAGAAAAACAAAAAATATTTCTTTTTCTTAGCTCTGCGTCTCCGCGTCTCTGCGTTAAAAATCCTAAAACAGGTTACCGAGGCCTGGAATTTTCATGTTTCCGGTATATTTGCTGACCTTTTCCGCAGCTTCATCTTCGGCGCGACGGAATGCTTCATTGTAAGCGGCAAGGATAAGATCCTGAAGCATTTCAACGTCTTCAGGGTTCACAGCCTGCGGATCAATCCTGATCGCAACCATTTGTTTGGAGCCATCGAGAGTGACTTCCACCATTCCTCCGCCCGCTCCGGCTGTCACGCGAATTGCGTTCAGCTCATCCTGCAGCTTCTTCTGCGTTTCCTGAACTTGCCTCATTATCTTATTCATGTCCATCTTCATAGATAGCGCTCCTTATTAAAATCAATCTTGGTAATTTTACCTTTAAACATCTTGACGAATTCCTGAACAACGGGATCGCTTTCGACCAGACTTTCCGGTGTGGAGACCTTCACTGCTTCTTTTTCGGCAGGTGGTTCTCCTTTATGAATTTCCACCTGTACTTCTGATCCTAGTTTTTGCTGAAGCATCGTTTGCAGGTCCAACTGATCGCGGGCATCGAGCTTCATCATTTTGAAATAACCTTCTGGAACATAGAAGCTGATTTTGGAATCCGTGCGATGAATGTGTGCACTTTCCAGCGCAGCGGCCAATCTTGGATTTTGAGTTTCAATCTGGCTGATGAGGGCCGCTACAAAGTCCCCTGCAAGTGAATTGTTATTCCTCTTTGCGTCTTCCGGACGTTGCGCCTTTGCGTTTACGCGTTGAGGCGAAATCACACTTGCGGTCAACGGAGCGGGGGTCCGTTCAACGTTTTTTTTTAGATTTTCGGCGAGCTCTTCCAGTGGAATCAAACGCTTTATCTGCGCGAGCTTAACGAGTGTGATTTCAAATAGAAATCGGGGATTGCCGGAAAGCTTTAGTGTATTTTGGATCGAAACGAGATTATGACAAATGCGCAGCAGTTGTATTTCGTCGTACTCCTGCGCAAGCGCCATCAGACGCTCCTCTCCCGGCTTTTTCGAATCGGGTGAAAACCGGAAAAGAAATAAGTCTCTGTAAAAAGAAAGAAGCTCATTATAGAAAGCGCGATAATCGATGCCGTACTCCGCGATCCGGTTCATCAACGTAAGCAATGCGGGAGAATCTCCGCGCGCGATCGCAGACCCGAGCTCCAAAAGCACTTCCAGGTCCACCAGTCCAAGCACAGCTTCGACATCTTTTTCTTCAATCTCACCGCCACTGAACGCAATGATCTGATCCAGCGTGCCGAGCGCATCGCGCAAACCTCCTTCGGAGGCCGCCGCGATCATCTGCAGGGATTTTTCGGAAATACTTATGTTTTCTTCTTTAATTATCTGGCTGAGTCTCTGGACCAGAATGCCGTCAGGAATCTTTCTAAAATCGAACGGCTGGCAGCGCGAAACGATCGTGTCAGGAACTTTCCGAAGTTCCGTTGTGGCAAAGATAAAAAAGACATGCGGTGGTGGCTCTTCGAGAATCTTCAGCAAGGCGTTGAAGGCTTCTGCGGTCAGCATATGGACTTCATCAATGATAAAAATGCGGAAACGATCGCGGATCGGTTGATACTTTGCGGATTCTCTTAACTCACGAACTTCATCAATTCCACGGTTCGAAGCTCCGTCGATTTCCAGCACATCCATTGACCGCGATGCAGCGATGTCGAGGCAGGAAGGGCAGACGTTGCAGGGTTTTGTAACCGGAGTTTCGGCCGAATTGCAATTGAGTGCCTTGGCGAGTATCCGCGCGCACGTCGTTTTTCCCACACCGCGCGGCCCTGAGAAAAGAAAAGCATGCGCAATCCGGCCCGCCGTGATTGCATTTTGCAGAGTTCGGGTGACTGTCTGTTGCCCAACCAGATCTTCAAAAATCTGTGGTCGCCACTTCCTTGCTAATACCTGATACATACCTTATCCCTAGCTTGACGCGACAGACGCCTCGACGCGCGACGCGACAGACGCGTATGCGCGCGACGAGTCGACGCTTTAGGTCGTGCACCCTTCTTCGTAGCCGGCTGAAAAGGAGATCATCATAGAGAAGGATTCAGGATACCAACGGCACATGCAGGGGCCTACTTACCGCTGCTTCCTTCCGGACCTGACGGGGTTCGTAGATCTGCATTGCATTGGTCCCGAACCCTCCGGAATCCATGACAACCAGATCTTCTCGGTCGGGCTCCTCAGTTGGGAATTCAGCCCTGCTATAGCGGATTGCAGGTACAGGGCACCGCTGGCTCCCCGCCTAGCACGACCAAAAGCGTCTTCGCGTTGGCGCATCGATGCGTCTTCGCGTCTTGCACTTTGCATTATAATGTTTTTAGTGAAAAAATTCCTGCTTCTGTTAATCTTTTTAACCTCCCTCACTTTCAGCGCGACAGAAGATAGCAAGAAAACATTTCTTCAGCTTTACTACTCCGGAAAGTATGTCGAAGCGCATGCTTTGTTGAGTAAAGTAAATCCCCAATCCAGAAAAGTTTGGGAGGAACGTCTTCATATACACGAAGAAATTTCCGACTGTAATTTTCAGAGTAGCGATTCTGCCCGTGCCGCGGCTTTGCTTCGCATAGGATTAATTGATCAGGCAAAAAGCAATTTCCGGGAAGATTGGCTTTCCTTTTTAGGACGCGCCAAGCTCGCAGGCTGGAATAATGATATCTCCGGAGCCCGCGCCTACCTCAACAAGGCTATGCAGCTCAGGGGGGAGGATCCGGACTTGCTTTTCTATGCCGGACTCTATGCGTCCAACAATGAGGAAGCTGTAACTCATTTCCAGAAATACTTAAAATCGAACGCAATCGATGCATTGAAGAGGAATTCAGCAAGACAAACAATTGAATTCATTCAAAAAACCAAAGGCCTGGATCTCAATCAATCGAACTTATCCTCTTCCATTGAAACCATTGATGCGAATTTCAATGACAGAAGACTTACGATCCGGGCAAAAATCGATGAAAACAACGAAGTTGTTTTGTTGATGGACACAGGTGCCGCGGGGTTATCGTTGAAGGACCGGAACTGGAAAGCGCGCAGAACAACCGATCTGGCTATGATCGGGCTGGGCGCAAAACAAAGAACAAGAGCCGCGCTGGTGGTTTTCGATGAATTTACAGCGGGAAGATTTAGAATGAAAAACCCTGTTGCTGCAGTGAGTCGCAGTTTGGAAGCGTCCGGTATCGATGGTATTGCGGGCGCGATTATGTTTTCTCGCTACAGCATCGTGCTGCCGCTCAGAAGCGATTCAGATATCCTGCTATCCAGTATGGATTCCAATGAGCTCTTGGCGCACCTCGAACGGAGCGGCTTTCAATTTAAGCAGAAGGTCACTCTTCCTTTTTATCAGGTCGGCAAGATGATCATTCTCAAGGGCGCGATTAAAAAGTCTGATGGGGAAATGGACATCCTGCTGGATACAGGAGCGCAGGCCAGCATTCTTTCCGCTGCTGCTGCAAGAGAACACGTCCGGATCAATTATCCCAAAACGTTCCGCGAAAAACGTAAAACGTACTTGATGGGAATCGGAGGGAAGATTCAGAACCTGATCCATGTTGAGAATGTTGATATTGAAGTTGGCAGTTTACGAAAAAGTTTCAACCGGATGGTGGCTTTGAATCTTTCGCAAATCAGTGAAGCTTTAGAGCTCGAAGTGGATCTGATTCTTGGTCAGGATTTCTTGAACGGCTACACCCTGCTGATTGATTACCGCAATAATCTCGTAACGTTTCTGAGCTAAGTAGCGCGGGCGTCCCGCCGGCGATCATGCAGCTGAATGTTTGGCTGCCAACTTCTTCACGTACAGCAAAAGTTCCTGAATGCCTTTCGGTTTGGAAAAGATTTGCTGCACTTCCAGATTTCTTAGCTTTTCGCGGATTGTATCATCGCAAGGAATGCCGGTTAACACTACGATCGTAGTTTTGGCGCGAATTTTCCGCATTTTCGCAATGAGTTCCACTCCATTCATCACGGGAAGACCCAGATCCACAACCACCAGATCGTATTTCTTTTTTCGGAACCATTTCAACGCTTCTTTGCCGGAGGAGGCGCCTTGAACTGTATGATTGTGACAAACCTCCAGAATCTCCCCCATTGTATCCAGAATATCCTTCTTGTCATCGACCAGAAGAATCTGCATAAGTCCCCCAAGTTAACCGCCAAGACGCCAAGACGCCAAGAATATCTAGATTAAGAAAATATCATTTCTTGGCGTCCTTGGCGCCTTGGCGGTTGATTATAAGCGGAGAGAGAGGGATTCGAACCCTCGATCCGCGTTACCACGGATACACGCTTTCCAAGCGTGCTCCTTCAACCCCTCGGACATCTCTCCTTTTGCCGATACTTCAAGCTTTCTTTTTGAAATTAATTTCAACGACCTTTCCCACTGCTTTTCCCGGCGAACCACTTTCAATGATGAACTGGAGCGCCCCATCCGGAAGGAGTTTGAAACTTCTGCGATTCACGTATCCGGCCTGAGGAGCGGGAATTGCAAGTGAAAATACGATTTCATTGGTCTTGTATTCACCGGTATAAATGCCGGTGAAATTGCTGCTTGTGTGCAGTGTCAAAATAATCTTCTTCGTACTTCCTTCATATCCGACGATCATGATCTCTTTCCTGCCGCCAGATGGACCACCCGCTTTGTTCATCGATTCTCTCATGATCACAATTGCCTGGTCGTCCAGTTCTCTGGTGGCTTTCATGGTGCCCAGAAACTCCTGATCACCAGACATTACACCTTCCCCTTCCCATTGCCCACCCAACCAACTCAGCGCCTCAGCAAGAGGTTTTTGATCCGACACAGGAGAAGTTGCAGCCGGAGGAGCAGGAGGAGTTGCTGGAATCGTTTGTGTTTGCGCGAAAGCAAAACCTGCGAAAACCATCAACACAAAAAATAACGTTTTCTCTTTCATCGATTCTCCCTTTGTTGTTAAAAATAAAGACACTTAACGCTATCCCTGGAAGGCTTTGAGATAAGATTGCAGTATATGTTTTTTATTTAGGGGTGTCAACGAAATGCTGCGATTTGCGCGCGATCTCTTTGAAAGTTTTCGGAAACCGCATACAAAGGAAGTATTTTTCCGGAGTCTAAGATGGAATCGTCGCCTCGTCTTCTGGTACGCACTGAAGCTAGTCCGACCCGATAGCAAGATCGAACCAATCGACAGATTGCATCGTGTGAACCAGCTTCGAAAAAGCGGGGAAGCGCTGACGTTTATCTGCAATCATTTGACGTATGCCGACAGCCATGTCATTGAAGCCCTGTTCATCCGGTTTGGTTTTCGCGATCTCGCGCGACACATCATTCATATAGCCGGTCAAAAAACCTTTGAGTGGACGCGCCGTATCTTCACGAGATCCATGAACACGATCCGTGTGTATCAACCGAAAGCCCGGGTGGATAAAGAGGTAAAAAGAAAGATGAACCTGCGCGCTTTGAAATGGGCGGCGCATCAGCAACGCAGAGGTTACTGCGTTCTGGTTTTTCCGGAGGGAACACGCACTCGAAGTCATAAGCGGTTTAACCGTACGGCCGCAAATCCGAAAACAACGATTTACTTCCACAATTCGTATGTCGTACCCCTGGTATTGATGGGATCCGAAAATATTATGCCGGTGGGACGCGTTCTGCAGAATCCCGCAACGGTCCGTCTAAGAATCGGTGAGCCGATCGATCATCGTCAACTCGAAGAATCGATGAAAAAGGAGAATCCCGGATTGAGTGAGCATGAACTGAGGCAGCAGCTGATGGATTTTTATATGAAGCAAATTGAAGATCTGCTGGATGAGGACTATAAACCAAAACAGTAGATTCAGTCGAAACTGAAACGTTTAAACTCTTTCATTTTTGAATCTACGAAATTAATGATTTCTTCATCCGACAAATAATGATCCATATTACGGTCGATCCGCCTGCCTATTTTTCTTAAAGCATACTGATAGTCTCCGGTGATCTGGGGATTTTGTTTTAGCTGCTTTTCAGCTAAATCGATGAAATTCCTGAATTGTTTTGGGTCAAAATGATCAACCCAGTCCCTGGAATTTTTTAAATACGCGCATTGTGGCAGGATCAAAAGCTGAATCAAGGTGTCCAGAGATTGATGAAAGAGAATCCTGTAATCTTTAGATCCGGCAACTAAGCGGCGATCACTGGTTTGTTGCAAAAAGCAACACACCCAGACCGAGTCATACTCTTGCGTGACATGAACGGACTTTCTATACTACGATCACACTGGTCACTGGCCACTAGTTACTGGTCACTTAAAAGGAGAGGTACCGAAGTGGTTGTAACGGGCCTGACTCGAAATCAGGTTACCGCAATTTTGCGGTACGTGGGTTCGAATCCCACCCTCTCCGCTCCAATCTCGTAATCGTGATCTTGCTCTTGATCGTGATCGAATTCCCAACTATCGCGCTCACCTTCTCGCCTGTGGGAAGCCCTTCGAAACTCAATCGGGGGTAAGTCGAACTTGTAGCTTTGACGGCACGTTTTGCATGTAGATTGGCACGTTCCGCCAGTGACAACTTCAATCCCCAACCTAAACTTGGAATTGTGACGGTACAACAAGGAGACCTAAAATGAATAAATTGAAAACCCTAGGCTTGATCGCCGTAATTTTAGGAGCACAAACCATGATAAATACCCCGACTTTGGCTCAAGACATGTCCAATGGAGCCGATAATTTTTTCAAAAGTAATGAGGTAACTGTAAAGAAAGTTACGTTCAAAAATCAATACAATATGCAGGTTATGGGGAATCTTTTCACTCCCAAAGATTTAAATCAACACACAAAAAATCCAGCGATCATTGTTGGGCATCCTATGGGCGCAGTAAAGGAGCAGAGTGCAAATCTGTATGCCACGAAAATGGCGGAACGGGGATTCGTTACACTGTCCTTGGATTTGTCTTTCTGGGGAGAGAGTGATGGCCAGCCTCGCAACGCTGTTTCGCCGGATATTTATGCTGAGGATTTCAGTGCTACGGTGGATTTTTTGGGCACACAAGCATTTATCGACAGAGAGCGGATTGGTGTTCTTGGGATTTGTAGAAGTGGGAGCTTTGCTATCAGCGCGGCTAAGATTGATCCCCGCATGAAAGCTATTGCGACAGTTAGCATGTACGATATGGGCGCTGCTAACCGTAACGCGCTAAGACATTGACCTTAGAGCAGAGAAAGAAAATCATCGCGGAGGCGGCGGACCAACGTTATGTAGAGTTTACAGGCGGTGAAACCAAATACACCAGCGGGACAGTGCATGAACTGAATAAAAACTCTCAGCCCATTGAGCGTGAGTTTTATGACTTCTACCGCACTCCGAGAGGTGAATACACTCCTAAAGGCCAGTCGCCAAAACTTACAACGCACCCAACGCTGACGAGTAACGTCAAGTTCATGAATTTTTACCCATTAGCGGACATCGAGACGATTTCTCCCCGTCCCATGCTTTTCATCGCAGGTGAAAATGCTCATTCTATAGAGTTCAGTGAAGAGGTTTACAGGCTTGCCGGTGAACCAAAGGAACTGGTCATTGTTCCCGGAACTGGACACGTTGATTCGTGTGTCAGTGCCTGCAGCAGTTTTGCCTGCTTTCCTGATGAGCCTAGGAAGATTCGAGGCTTGTCCATGCATTCTTCCAAACGGCAGATCGGAGCGGCCTGCTAACTTTTTAAATGTCTCACGATAATACCATAGGCAAACGGAGTTGCCATGCGGTTGAACGTCCGAACCGAGTGGCGCAACCGCGGCGGCAGCCAAGCTAGCGAGAGCCTTAGGACCAGCCGGTTGAGATATTGTTCGGCTACTTGCTCTTTTAAAATATACTCCCAGAAACTCCGCCAGCAACAAGCCGATTAATGGTGGTATAGGGTCGTAGCTAATCAAAGAATTGATTGAGTGACCACTACTTCCGTTCAAAATCTCTCGTTCTCAATACATTTTGTTGACCTGTTCACTTTCGAACAGTTTCTTTTTGTAAATGAACAGTTGTCTGCTGGTTCTGTTTCGCGACTGGCAGCGCATTTCCGATGCTGAATCAACTTATTTATCCATATGTCAGCAATTGGCACGTGGTTTGCCTCAAATGACGACATGGAGATCTTGGAAATGAAAGTTGAGCTTGAAATTCAGCCCCTCTCGGCCCGGCTTCTTGTGGCTGATGATCAGGCGCATGTAGTCGCCGCTCTTGAAATGCTGTTTCGTGGAGAAGGTTATCAGGTCTTTTCCGCCCCGGATCCAACAAGCGTGCTTACGGCGCTTCAAGAGCAAACCTTCGATATCATTCTGATGGATCTCAACTACACTCGCGACACCACTGGAGGCGCTGAAGGACTGGAGTTGGTGTCGCGAATTCGTTCGCTTGACCGGACGATTCCACTGATAGTGATGACAGGCTGGGGCAACGTTGAAATAGCCGTCGAAGCGATGCGGCGCGGTGCTACCGATTTTGTTCAGAAGCCCTGGAATAACAGCGAACTGTTGGCTAAAGTTCAAGAGCAAGTGAAACATGGCCGTGTTTTGCGTAGCTCGATGCGCATACAAGAGCAAGAAGCATTAGAAGCAAAGGAAATCCAGAAGAATTTGCTGCCACGCCGGGTCCCGCAAGTCGCCGGATATGACATTGCAGCAAATACGCAGTCTGTGCGTTGCATAGGCGGCGACTATTACGACATCGTGCAAGTCAGCGATGCGCAGACAGCATTTTGCATTGCGGATGTCGCAGGAAAGGGTTTCCCCGGCGCGTTACTGATGTCAAATCTTCAAGCAGCATTAAAGCCGCTCATACGCGCGGATGTGCGACCCGACGAGCTATGTAGTCGGCTGAATCGCGCTCTGTGCGAGATCATGCCAGCCAACAGGTTTGTTTCGCTTTTCTACGGTGTGCTCGATAGCAGGAAAAATCTACTCACCTACTGCAATGCGGGCCATAACCCTCAGTTGCTACTGCGAGCTGGCGGCATGACAAGCGAGCTTAGAAGTTCGGGGGCAATCCTGGGCAGGTTTCCGGATTGGACCTACACACAGAGGAAAAAAAATCTAAGCCCCGGAGATATTCTGCTTCTTTTCACCGATGGCATGGTGGAAGCTTGTGATGAAAATGATGAGCCCTTCGGAGAGCAAAGGCTCTTGCAGATCACCAGAGAGGCGGATAGCTGCAGCGCAGCGGCACAGTTGGAACTGTTGTCGAAAGCAGTTTCGGCGCATTGCGGCGGAAAATTACAAGACGATGCAACCATGATTGTTCTGCAAGCGAAGTGGAACTCACATAAGCTGGAAATCTGCTAATTCTCGCTCATCGGGCCAAAATTCTGAATAAAAATATACTTCGCGTTGTGCCAAATTTGTGCCTCTCTTTGCGCTGTTTTATTTTGATCGGACCACCTTAGTCAACCGGGGCGTTCAACGCGACTTCAATTCTGTCAAAGATTCGCATATATCTACATCGTCCACCTGCTTTCTCCTGCGTCTTTGTAAATAGAAACATGGTTTCATGGAGTTGTAAATATATGTTCAGCGAATACGAGGGAGCAGTGACATGAGCGCGAACGCTATCATCCACGCCGCCACTCGCGACAGCGTTCCTATTGCTGATACCTTTGATGGCGATGCAGTTCACCGATGAAGTGGTTTGGGACGTGTTCGACTTCGCTGTCGCCGGCATTCTTCTGTTCGGCGCTGGCCTCACGTATGAGCTGGTAGCGAGAAAGGCGGGCAATATCGTGTACCGGGTCGCCGTCGGCGTTGCGGTGGGGCGGCACTCCTTCTTATATGGATGAACCTTGCCGTTGGCCTGATCGGAAACGAGGAAAACCTCGCCAACTTGATGTATATCGGTGTGCTCGCCGTTGGACTCATCAGCACCGCAATCGCGCGTTTAGAGCCGGGTGGGATGGCGCGTGCGTTGTTCGCGATGGCACTCGCCCAGACGTTGGTCCCGTTATTGCGATGATTGTCTGGAAGCTCCCGGTTACCTCCGGTGTGGTGGAAGTGGTGGGCGTGACTGCATTTTTCGTAATGCTGTTTGTCGGATTCGCGTTGTTGTTTCAACGTGCAAGCGCCACAAACCCGACGTAGAACCGACGGTTACGCCTACTCCGATCGAAGCGCATGTAAGACATCCACACGCGACGCCCGGATAACGGGTATCAGAGATGCCGCGATAGCGGCGACGGCCAGAACGGTTGCTGCAAGCAAGAGGGTGAACGCACCGGGCATTTGCATTTGCTTAAGATAGCCTGTGGTGAGGTGCGCAAACACATAGCCACCCGCCGCGCCAATCACGATTCCAAACGCAACGATGAACGACCCTTCCATGAGGACGCGCTGCAGTAGATGACGCGGACTTGCACCGACGGCGAGTCGCACAGCGAATTCGCGGGTGCGGGCACTTACGCTGAATGCCAGGACGCCAGCTATGCCCACAGCGGAGATTAGTAGCGCGATCGTAGCAAATCCGGATACGACGAACGCATTCAAACGATCCGAAACCAAAACTTCTGACCGCACATCATCAAGCGTAGCAGCTCGTTCTACCACCTGATCGGTGGATATGTTGCGGATGACACGCTTCACTGATGGCACAAGCGCATACGGGTCGCCCGCAATGTGAAGAAACAATCGTTTGATTTCTGCAACCTGCTGAACGGGATGATAGATCGTCATAGCTGGTCCAGGCACTATGTTCTCATCGTCTGCGTCCGCAACAATGCCCACAATGCGGCACGGATTGCAGAATTCTACTCCCTTCCACCAGAGTTTTCGGTTCAAAGCGTTGCGGTTCGAAAATAAACGTTGAGCGATGCTTTCACTCACGATAACCACTGGCTCGCTATCGACACGATCATGATCTGTAAAGGCACGGCCTCCCTGACGGGGAATGCCGAGGACTGCGAAGAATTGAGGTGAGACAAAACGGATTCTTGCATGAGGAAGCTCCTCGCCATTCGCAGGTGTGTAGCCTTCTACAGCGAATTGGATTCGCGGGTAACTTCCCACATCGCGCCACGGAACGAAGCTGCCCACAGCTACGCCATTTACGCCTGGCAGCATGCCGAGACGCCTGATTGCTTCGCGGGAGAAGTCCAGGACCTTCTCATCGCCGAGTCCTGGCGCGGGCTCAGGGATGTCGACGGCAAGTACTTGTAGCATGTCGAAGCGAGTGGGCGCTTTCTGCAAATGAAGGAGCGCGGCGGCAAGAGTTCCCGCACCAGCGAGCAGCACGAACGAGAACGCAATCTGGATCGTTGCGAACACACGGAGTCGTCGCTTGGTAGCCGGAGTGATCCGAACAGAGCCGCTCGCGAGGCCAAGCCCTGTCGGCGCATGTGGAGAAGGAAGTCGCGGAATGAAAGCAAGAAATACAGCGGCTGTAATCGCCAGACATGCGCCGATCCAAAGCACTCCAGTATCAACTTTTACTTCTAATGCCCGCACCGAAAAGCGTGCAGCGAAGTGCGACACTACCTCAACCATCGGCTGTGCCAGAACCACACCGAATATCGCGCCCGCGCAACAGAGCACCAGACTCTCCGTGAGCAGCGTTCGCCGGAGAGCGCCGTAGCTTGCACCGAGCGCCGCGCGCACAGCGAGCTCACCTTCACGGCGCACCGATCGAGTGAGGATCAGGTTGGCGATATTCGAGCAGGCGATAAGAAAGACAATCCCCGCAGATGCGAGCAATATCAGCAGAATCGTTCGCGCAGGCGCTACAATTTGATCTCGCAACAGAGTCACGCGAAGTTGGTAGTCGCCTCTGGATGAATACGCTTCCGGATGCTCGCGCATGATAGCAGCATGAATCGCAGTGATCTCGGCGCGAGCTGCTTCAAGCGAAACTCCGGGTGCGAGGCGTCCGAAGATCTCGGTCATGCGATGTTCGCGATCCGTGTTCATTGTCGCTCCCAAATGATGAGGGCTTGTCACGATGTTTGCGATGATTTCGGTGTCAGCCGGATAGGGTACAGATGGTTCCAGCACACCCACTATCGTAGCGTTTAGAACACCAAGTCGAATTGTTTTGCCGATGATCTTCGGATCGGCGTTGAACCAGGTTGTCCAAAAGCGATGCGTGAGAACCGCGACACCCGCTGCCTCTGGCCGGTCATCTGATTTTGTCAGAAGGCGGCCGAGTACTGGCCGTAGCCCCATCACATCGAAGAACGAGCCATTGATTACCCCAGCTCTGACCGTTCGAGCCTCCCTTCCGAAACCCAACATTGTGAACTCGACAGTAGAGAATTCGCCGAATTGTTGAATGGTAGTGGCGCGTGACTCGAAATCTCTTGCTTCTGGAACCGAGAACGTTGTGTTCTCAGCGCCAAGGCCAGGCGCACTTTGACGAATGTACACGATGCGATCTTCCCCGCGATTGGCAAGCGGTCGCAGCAGTATGCCTCGAACGACGCTGAAGATCGCGGCGTTGGCGCCAATTCCCAATGCGAGCGTTATAACGACTACAGCCGTAAAGCCCGGCGACTTGCGCAATACGCGAAACGCCAAGCTGAGGTCGCGCCAAAAATGATCCCACAAAAGCCAGTGGCCTGATTCATAGAATCGCTCTTTGGCTTTCGTTACATTGCCAAAAATCCGGTGCGCCGCAGCCCGAGCGTCTTCTTCACTGAGTCCCTGTTCCTGGAGCAGCTCTTTTTCCAAATCGAGATGGGCTTCGATTTCAGCATTGAAGTCACTCTCTTTGCGCTTGCGTCGAAACATGACCTAGCCTCCCTCGGATTCTAAAATGCGACCGATCGCTGCAGTCATTCGCTTCCACTTTGCAGTTTCCTTATTGAGTTGCTTGCGCCCTGCGGGTGTAATCGAATAAAAGCGGGCCTTACGGTTATTTGTGGAGACTCCCCACTTCGCGGAGATCCAGCCACGTTCCTCAAGACGTTGGAGCGCAGGGTAAAGGGCGCCGTGCTCAACCAGCAGTTCTTCGTCGGATATCTGCTGAATGGCGCGTGCAATCGCCTGGCCATGTTGCGAGCCAAAGATCAGCGTTCGCAGGATCAACATGTCCAGAGTTCCCTGGAGCAATTCCAAACGGTCTTTCGATTCTTGGGTAGACATCTTACCTAAGTATAGAATCGCTTGGGTAAGATGTCAACCCAAGGTTAGCGGCTTTGCATTACTATGGCTAGATTTTTTGTCATTTCAGCGAGAATTTCAGATTGAAATTGACGATTGTAGATTGAAAAAAGGGATGGCTTATTGACTTCTGGAGTTTTGCATTTTGGACGAAGTTGTCGAACAGTTTGTAACGCCGGCCTCCGGCCGGCAAAAACTTGAAGGTTTTGCTGATTTTGGCCGGCTGGAAGCCGGCGGACATCAATGCCGCCAGAATGGCGGCGCTCATTAGAGGAGCGCCAGCCTCCAGGCTGGCATAAATGACCGCCGGCATTCTGCCGGCATGGTT
>JAKEFK010000241.1 GCA_022616075.1 bacterium | reverse complement strand
TTTGGAAGTGGCCAGTATTTTTCTGTGTTGGTACTATTTCTATAATACTAGAACAATAGTTCACTTGAATGCTGGCATATCAAGTTCAAAAGAAGACAAATTCTTAATGATCTGGGAATGGATTCCCGATGCGATTTCATTTTCGGGATCATAACAGGAATTGATCAACAAACGACTTTGGCCTGATGACAAGAATTCCGCGATAGCCGGAAGCTCTTAGAAGAGACTTATCTCCGCTACAAATGAGTTTTGCCCCACCCGCAATTGCGCATGCGAAAAATTTATCATCATCAGCATCACTGCAGACTTTCTCTTGCAGAGTAGGAGAATGAATTACAATTGCTCTAGCAGCAATGAAATCCAAAACAGGCTTGAGATAAACGTTCCGAAATTTCTATGAGAGCTCTTCAGCTACTCTGTAGTACTCCTTTAATATTTCAGTAGAGACGAGGAGATCAATTTTTCCTTTCTGCCAAGACTCAAGAACAATAGAAGGAGGACCTGTAAAGAAAATTCCAGATATAAGCACGTTCGTGTCAATGACAACCTTCATCAGCCTGCCATATTGCGTCTCGCACGCTTAATGGCCTTACCTACATCAGAATGCTTTAAGCCGGCTGCTTTTGCCTGTCGACGGGCCTCTCGAAGCAGCGGGCCAAACTCTTGCATTCTGGGAGCACTGATCTTCTTGAGAATTACAGTATCGTCTCGCCCAACTACAACGAAATTTTCTCCGGGCTTCAACCCTAACTCAATTCTCACTTCTTCAGGAATGACAACCTGGCCTTTTGTAGACATCTTTGTAGTTCGGATAGTTTTCATCGTATTCTTACCAGTAAGATAGCGCTTTTGTCCTTCCCTTGTCAATCTATCGCATTACTCCCAATTGCCTGAAAGCTAATTCGACACAAATTTCAAAAAAATGTGTCAATTTGGTTTCGGTTTGAAAGAATTCGTTTAGTTGAGGAAATCTGGGACAGCATTGCTGCATCCGGAATCAGTTCCTGTAATCATTTCGGACCGTGTCTCCGGCGCTTTTCCCGCAACGTTTTCAAAATTGTAGTTGAGGATGGGCTGTTTTTCGGCCGTTTCTTTTCTGGAGGGACATTCGCAAAGTTCAGCGCCGTTGACCATCTCCCAAAAAAATGGACCGCGCTTTTTAGCAACGGGTTATCTCGAGTACGCTTTGGTCCAAAAACCAGGTCAACGACGCGTGTTCCCAGCCCCAGGTCACAACGCCGTCTGATCTCGGTAATTACCTCCTCTGCGCTTGCGTAACGGCGCTGACCACGAACGCTGGAAGGGTGTAAGCCAAGAAACGGGTAACAATCATAATAGTTTGGAAAGTGCTCCAGCACGGCTTTGTACAACCTTCGATCATCATCCTTCAAATGGTAGGAAATCAAACTCTTTCCCGCATTCAAGCGATCCTTTAGCGCACGAATCACCTTCTCCTGTGTGCTGAAATCCCGATGATCTCGGAGGTCAATGGCGCGATACTTAACTCCGGCGGCCTCAGCCGCGCCTCGCCACGAAGGAAGGAGTCGCTTCAGCGTTTTTTGATATTTCATTCGCAAGGTACAAATGGCTACTGCTCTTCTCCTGCCTTCAGGCATAGCGGCAGTTTTTCGAATTGCCTCTAACAGGTTCATTCTGTCTGTTTCGGTATAAGGCTCATGAAGCAGGCGTACTTTCGAAGGATCCATGCCGCAGGCTGCGAGAGCTGCAGAATACGATCCGAATTTCCTGCGCGCTGCATTGCAAAGCCGAGCGTCTTCCGAATGGACTGCTGCATGGTTTAAAGGTTTCCCGGATCGATAGCGCTTTCGCAACTCGCGTATGACATCTTTTCGGTCGTAAAGAATTCTCGGATCTTGCAGACGGATGGCCTCCGGATTCAACCCCGCTTTTCTCAGCGCATTATCCCAACTTCCGAAATATTTCGTGGCAATGCCTTCAAAAGCCCTATCTCGCGCGTGCATGAATCCGTCATTCACGGGTATCCCCCGGCGGAAATACTCGTGGATCCGCTCCAGTATGTATTCTTCTGACCATAACGGCTCCCAGTGCTCCATAAGCGGATTTCGTGATAACAAAGAATCACTTCGCTCAGACCGCAGTGACTCCGAATGCAGGTATTCATCGGGGAAGCTTAATTTGTATTCGTCTGTACTCACTTCATGAACCGGAAGGTGAAAAGTAAGATTCCTGAACTCCTTTCCGCATAATTGGCAGGGCACGGTTTCAAGCAGTTGGATGCGAATGTGCCGGTAATCTAATCCCGCAGCTCGAACGGCCTGCGCCCAACCCCAAAATGGCCGAACTGAATACACTCTGCGAAGAAGGTCGGGATGCAAGCGTTTTACCGCATGGATGTTCAGCGGCTCGCCGCGCTGATGCAACTCCCGAATTTTTCGGATTATCTCGCGGTGTGTCTTTACGGATCGATCCTTTCTAGCGCGCATTTGCATAGATTCTGAATCACTTACTGTAACTCATAATTTTAGCCGACAACATTGTCATGCAACACCTGCAGAAATCTTGCTATCAACGTGGAGGTTGCGATACCATCTTTTCTGCTGCAGCCTTAGCGCCTAACAATGACGAAGAAGCAAAGGGAAATTCACTCGTTCCTGCAACTCAAACGGATTGAAGAACGCAATCTAAAATTCGAGTATCTGCGCGTTGATGTGAGCGCCCTGGAGGAACTAGACGAGGCCATTGATTTATGGGAAGAAGGAAACGCCCCAGCGGCAATAAAACGATATCAATCACTGATAAAACGGTTCCCCCGAGTTTATTGACGCTCATCATCATCTTGCATTGTTGCACAACGCGTCAGGCGATAGGCTTGTTGCGGAGATCATTTGGTCCGATATCGTTCGCGATGCGATGAGTCTGTTTCCGGAAGATTTCTACTTTGGCTGCGATCGTTTGCAGTGGGTCTTTCTTGAAAATCGACCTTTCCTGAGAGCGTATCATGCCCTTGGGCTTTGCTACCTGGATAACGGTGAGACTGATAAAGCATTCGTTCACTTCATGAATATGCTGGATCTGAATCCGAACGATAATCAAGGGATAAGAGATCTGGCTGTTGATTGTTGCTTCCGTTTAAAGAGGCCGAAGGACGCACTGAGGATCTGCAATAGGTATAAGGGCGATGTCATGGAGGGAATTGTTTACGGCAGACCACTTGCGCTATTCCAATTAGGAAAACGTCAACTCGCTGCAACCGCCATGAGCTTCGCCATTCGAACTTACCCCTTAATAGCGCGCGAGCTTGTGAAAACAAAATCAGTAAAGCCTCGCAACTTGCGGGAGACGCAAATTACATTGGGCGGCGCAGATCAGGCCTATCTTTATCGCCAACGGAATTATGCTCACTGGAAGAATACACCAGGTTCGCTGGATCAGCTTCGATGGTGTTTAAATGAGCATGACAATCAATCATAGCTCGTTCAGATTTTCCGATTCCCAATTGTAAGGAACCGGCTCAGATTGTCGGGATTTGTGATCACATGTCTCGAATCAATCACTTACAGCCGCCTCCCCGCCCTACTTTGACCAAACTTTGGCCAACTTTCTTGAGACTTGCTCTAATTTGATCCGATTCTTACTATACCTATAATACTACATCCCTAACAGCTTTGCCCCCTACTTAAAGCATTCCTCCGTCATGGGTTGGCGGGCGGCGAGATCATCTTCACTTCGGCCTTTTTTTACACGGTGTTCCGATCAACCCAACCGAATGGCGGGATGCTCACTGGATCCAGGATCACATCTACCTCAGATTTAAACCAACTGATTCAGCCACGTAACCAAGAATGTCTCAAAAAAATTGACTCTGATTTTACGGCGGCTGGGGATTACGGTCGCAAACGCGCCGCAAGCAGCAGCTCTTTAGCAATATCATGGCTGCCTTTTCCGACGTTTGACGCATTTGTCAACACAATTACAGTGAGCTCGCGATAGGGCTCGTAGAGAATTGTGGATTGAATGCCCCACGAACCTCCATTCCAATCAAAGTACCGATTCGGCATTTGTTTGAGACGTTTGAATTCTGCATCCTGATCATTGAGCACAGTCAGCCGGCCTGACACAACGGCGTTCATAAACTTGGCGAGATCGGAAACGGTTGCAACAACAGCGCCAGCTGCTCGCCCCCACGCGTTGTAATGCTGAAGTCCGACACTCAGGTTCACCAGTCCATCTGCTCTTATGGCCTTGCGGCCATCGAACGGCGATGCAGGATATGGTACATCCTCCGGACGGGCGTAACTATCTGCGATCTGTGATGTGTCAAAATCCGTTCCTTCTACTCCGGCTGACGTCATTTCAAGCGGCTCAAAGAAACGGCTTCGAAAAATCTTTGGAAAAGATTTCCCTTCGATTTTTTCGAGAATTAATTCTAAAACGATGTAGCCGGTGCTGGAATATGACGTAGCTTCACCGGGTTTTCCTGTAGCCCTGTGCTCTGGTTTCTTTGCATATGCCAGTAGCTGTTGTGGAGTCCAAACCCGTGTTGCACGCTCAGGATCTTGGAATAAATCAGCGAAGAAGTCATCCCCCTCTTCTCCGTTGAAATTGTGAAGCCCGCTTTTGTGATCAAGCAACTGGGCAACAGTGATCTCACTTCCATAGGGAATGCCATCTAATGTGCCTTTGGGAAGCAGAGCCATGGCACGATCGGTAAGTTTCAGACGACCCCCTTTGGACAACTCGCAAATAGCAGCATAAGTCATCATTTTGGTAATGCTCGCCACTCTCAGACGATCGTTCAGTGTCATTGGACGACTCTGTTCGACTGATGACAGTCCTGCCACACCGAACCAAACGTCCGTACCTTTACGAACGTAGGCCTGGATACCAGGTACGCTTTGTTCTACCGCTCTATCGATAACATCCTGATAAGCTTTTTCGCTTGTGATGGAGCCCATACAAGCGACTGCGATGAAAACGACAAACCACAAAGCAATTCCCTTCAAGTCCATTTAGTCCCTTAGATTGTTTCACAAATGAGCTGCGGTCGCACTCAATGTGAAAATTCTGGATGTCTGAGCTTCAGGCTTCTTTGCGAATGGCGTTTATTTCTGCTTTACGCTCAGGCATAATTTCCGGGTGCTTTTGCAGTTCTGCAAGCGACACAAAGTAAAAATCCAGCTCCGGATCTGCTGTTTTAAATTCCACCGTACCCGCTCGGCATCACATCCATGATCTATTTTCATGATCCCTGCCAGACTTTGACCAACTTTTTTAAGACTT